>JANTGU010000046.1 GCA_024762735.1 Bacteroidales bacterium
CCATTCCAAAATAAATAGAAAGGCCATCTATTTTCCCCCCCAGGCTAAGCGCCAACAGTCCTAATACAAAATAGAGCACACCCCGGGCAATCCTAAATCCTAATCTCATAATAATCCTTTTTTATTGTTGCATGCAAAGGTAAATAAAACGGTATAACCTATCGAAAAATTCATTTTTAAATACATATTGCAGGTTGTAACCTACAATTTCTCAAGTTTTGCAAATTGTAGCATAAGTTATTACAACCTATGTTAATTAGCAATCACCGCCCAGTCGGGAATAGCATTTAAGTCGATATGAAAAACGGAAACACCCCAGTAGTAAGTCATCAATGTAATCACCATAGCGCCCAAGAGGTTTAGCAGCAGACCTGTTTTAGCCATTTGCATCACCGATATTTTGTTGGAACCAAAAACAATGGCGTTGGGTGGGGTGGCCACCGGCAACATAAATGCCATGGAGGCGCTCACGGTAGCGGGGAGCATCAGAAGCAGCGGATTTATATGTATTGACACTGCCAGCGAGGCAATCACCGGTAAAATAATTTGGGTGGTGGCCGTGTTGGAAGTCAACTCGGTTAGGAATGTCATGAGTAAAGCGATGGATATTATCATGAAAATGGGGTGAATACCAGATAGTCCTACGAGCTGCTGACCAAACCAAATGGAAAGTCCGGAATCTTTAAAACCCTGTGCCAGGGCAAAACCACCCCCAAAAAGCAGCACGATGTTCCACGGAAGCTGTTTGGAGTATTCCCAATTCATAATGTAACGCGAATTACCATCTTTGGTGGGAAAAATATAGAGTGGCAACGCAAATATCATGGCCACGGTTCCATCATTAAAATATTCGGGGTGGGCAAACAGTTGTGACCATCCGGGTAGCGTAGTGTTTCCAATTTGCAAAGGCGACCGGGTTAGCCAGGCAAGCGCCAACAGCACAAAATCAACCAACACGATTCGCTCTTCAAAAGTGGGTCTACCCAAGGCTTTATACTGATCGCGAAAAGTGCTCTTGCTGATGTTCAACCCCTTTAAATGACGAGAGTACATCAGATAAAGCAACAGCCATGTGGATAGAAAAAGAACGACCGAAATGGGCAGGGCAAAAATAAACCAGTCCACAAAATTAATCTCCGGCCCTTGCGGAAACATAATTTGAAATATCTTGGTAAACATAGGATTGGGCGGCGTTCCCACCAACGTGGCCACCCCTCCTATCGACGCGCTGTATGCCACGCCCAGTAACAGTCCGATAATAAACCGGTCTGATTTTTTTGCTCCAATACTTTCTTGCAACTTATCCCCTACCGAAAGCAGGATGGGCAGCATCATCATGGTGGTGGCCGTGTTGGATATCCACATGGAAAGAAAGGCCGTGGCAAGCATGAAACCCAACAATATGCTAGCGGGTCTGGTGCCCGTAATCATCAAAATACGAAGGGCAATTCTTTTATGGAGATTCCAGCGTTGCATGGCCAGTGCCACCATAAAGCCTCCAAGAAACAGAAAAATGATATGGTTGACATAAGTCCCCGAGACAGCCTTCCCGTTCATAATACCTAACAGAGGATAGAGTACCACTGGAAGCAGTGCAGTAACCGCCAGCGGCACCACCTCGAAAACCCACCAGATAGCCATCAGCAGCGCTACTGCCAACATGTTGGCAAGTACCGGCTTGTCAGGGTCGAGATCAACAAAAAAAAGGGTTAGCAAAAACACGGCTGCTCCCAGCCAAAAACCGAAAATCCTGATGCGTGGTATTTTTGACATGCTTTCCATAACAGTCACGCAAATTAGTCTTTTTAAAACAATTGACAATAAAATTCTAAAGATATTTTTTTCTTGGCCATGACTTTGGCTGACCTCTAGTCCAGGTTTTCAACCCAATTCAAACTTACTTTTTTACTCAATGCCAGAATGAAAAAACTAAATCTGTCCTAAATCAATCATTTTTACAATGGTTTCGATGGTCTTATCCTCACCTTTGGGATCGTACCGGACTTTTAAGTTATAACCCCACACCCTGGCAAAGGCCTGGTAAAAAAAGGCAGTAAAGTTTCCCCGCAACTCCTGAACCAGGTTAAAGGAGGTCTCACCGGTTTCACGGTCTATCAGCTTGATCAATATTTTTCCCTGGGTAAAGGTTAAATCTTTCAGTTCGCCGCCATACTCTTCGTTTATTTCCTTCTCGGCCTGCTTCATCAGCTTTTTTCGCTCGCGATCATTTTTGGCTTGTTGCAACAAATGGTCATACTGACGAAGTTTTGCCCCTGCCAACTTCGCGTAAGGGTACACTTTTTTCACATTTTTAACCAACCGGGTCAACCTTCTTCTGCCACGGTAACTCTTTGGAACTCTCAAAGTCAGTATCTCAACCTCGTCAAGATTAATCTGCGGGATGGTGTCACCTTCCACCACTTCAGCGCCCAACACGATTATCTTTTGCGAATAACCCGCAGCCAGTGAAAACAACAGTACGATAATGAATAACACCCTTTTCATGCAGCTTACCTTTCAAAGATTGTGCCCAAAAACAACCTTCACCAATATCCTGCAAAGGTAAAGCAAACCTTTGTTTCAATAAATGATAAATTTCCTCTCTTACAAGAAGAAAAGCTATTTTTGCGTCATCATGAAATTAAACCTGCCGGAATATCAGTTTTCCATCAGACAATCATCCACCTCGAAAGAGATTTTTGATGCCTTTCGGAAAAAATATGTTACCCTCACGCCCGAGGAGTGGGTACGGCAGCATTTTATCCGGTTTCTGGTGGAAGAGAAAGGGTTTCCTGCCTCTTTAATTGCTATCGAAAAAGGGCTAACCATCAACGGGAAACCACGCCGTTTTGATGCCGTGGCGTACAACAACAACGGAGAGCCTCTAATACTGATAGAGTTTAAGGCAGCCACGGTAAAAATCTCGCAAAAGGTTTTCGAGCAAATTGCCGCTTACAACCAGCAATTAAAAGTAAAATACCTCATCGTCAGCAACGGTGTAAAACACTATTGTTGCCAAATTGATTTCACCACACGAAGTATCCGGTTCTTGCCGGAGATTCCGGAATACAGCACGTTGGTTTAAAGTTAAAACAAAAGAACTCTTTGGAAGAAAATCTCTTAAGAACAGAGAATTTTAATTCCAGCCTGAATACTTCATGAATTTATTAAAATCCATGATCTTACCCCGTTCTTTAGGGCAGGGTTAAACTGCAGAACCATTCGGCTTTAGCCATTTATTATAATAATGTTAATGGCTAAAGCCCTGGGAATATTAATTTTAATAACCCCGCCCTGAAGGACGGGGCAAAAAGATTTCCAGTTAATGAATTATTCAGGATAGATGATTTGCAAAGATAACTGTCTTGTCCTGAAATTGGTTTGCTACTAATGACAAGGATAATATAATTGGTAGTATTACATATATTTATCTAAACACCAAACATTCGTTTAACCCCCGAGCTACTCCGATATCTATCGGAACGGGGGAGAGAGGTTGTTTGCTCAAAAATCTTCACTCCTCCGGCCCCAATAATTATCGGGGAGCGCGGAGGAGAATCTTGTCATTGCATTTTGCGGACTCTATATTTTTTGGAGTCTTATATCTCGAAAAGTCAACAATACCTGGTTGAATCACGCTTATTAAAGCAAAATAGTCCTTATTCAGTAAAAACACAGTAATTGCATCAGAACGCTTTAAAAGTGACTCTTTCAGGAGCCTCCATTTTACTTAAACGACAGTTCCACTTCCCCGTCCAACGGTTTGCATCGCCGAATCCATTTCTTTTGGCCTGGATATCAAACAACTTCACTGAAAATAAACAATGTTATACTTTACTCTTTTAGAATAATTACTTACTTTTGAAGCAACGGAAAAAATCTTAAAATTTTACAGCCATGCTTTTAATAAAATCATCTTACCCTTATAAGGTTAAGCACAACCTTTTTTACACTGTATTACTTCTCCTTTTATCAGGACTTGTGATGCCTTCAACAAGTTTTTCGCAGGCACCTGACTGGCAATGGGCCTATGGTGCCGGCGCTATAGGCAGCGATGACGGCAAAGCCATTAAAGTGGATAGCCAGGGCAATGTTTATGTAACGGGTACTTTTACCGAATCGGTTACTTTTGGAGACATAACCCTGACATCATCAGAAGGCGATGATTTTTTCTTGGTAAAATATGACCCTGCCGGCAACGTGTTGTGGGCAAAATCGTTTGGCGGAAATAGCCTGGATGTTTGTTACTCGATGCAGGTGGATGCAAATGAAAATGTATTGCTAACCGGATATTTTAGAAGCAAAGAGATTACATTTGGCGACGTTACGTTGTACAACCAAAATTCAGATTTTGGGTACGACCAGTATTACCTCGTAAAATGCGGCGCCTCCGGAAACGTACTTTGGGCAACCACTTCGGAGGGAGATGGTAATATGACAGGCAACTCGGTTACTATGGACAACAGTGGCAACATCGTCGTGGCAGGTTGGTTTGATGGCAACAACGTCTCCTTTGGAAACTTTACCTTGCCCAATGAAAGCTGGTTATATCCCGATATTTTTTTGGTCAAATACAATAGTAGCGGGGAACCCTTGTGGGCAAAAAAAGCCGGCGGTAACAGTTATGATATTCCTTCCGGAATTACTAATGATGAAAATGGAAACCTTTATATCACGGGTTCTTTTGAAAGTAGTGCCATAAATTTTGGGGGTATTAGTCTGACTAACACGGGAGACAGAGATGTTTTTATTACCAAATATGATGCTGCGGGCAATCCCGTGTGGGCAAATGCTGCTACCGGGAATGGCTACGATGGGGGTACCGCTATCGTTGTAGATGTCAACCACAATCTGTTGTTGACAGGATATTCTTCGAGTGAATCCATTGCATTTGGATCCGTGGTTTTAACAGGAAATGATTACGATAAAATTTTTACCGTAAAATACGATGATGCCGGGAACGTGCTATGGGCAGATGTTTTTGGGGGTGACAGCAACGATGAAGTCTATGGTTTAGCAACCGACAACCAGGGAAACATTTTTATTGCCGGAGAGTTTGAAAGCAGTAGGCTTCAATTTGGCGCAACCGAGCTTAACAATACAAGCAGCGAGTACACTGACATTTTTATTACCAAGCTTGATGCTAGCGGCCAGGTATTGTGGGCAAAGTCAGCAGGCGGAAATGATGACGACGAAGCCACTGCTATAGCCCTTGATAGTGATGGTAATAGTTACATTACCGGTAGTTTTTATAGTAGTCATATCACTTTTGGCACGACCCAGCTGAACAATAGTGACAATTCGGAAAACAGCCGGGATCTCTATATTGCAAAGCTGGGCAACGCCTCTGGGATAAGCGAGCAGCTGACAGACTCCCCGATTATTTACCCAAATCCGGCCAAAAAAGCAATTCAAATAAAAGGGGCTGAAGGCTCAACTGTTGAAATATCTGACATCAGCGGACGGCTCATGACCACGATAGCACCACAACTATCAACATTGCGTATCGATGTGAGCAACTTTGCAGCCGGCATCTACTTTGTCAAAACAATAAAACAAAACAGCCTTTCGTTTACAACCTTTATAAAGGAGTAGCTAAGTATCAGGGTTAATAATGTTTTAAAAGCCCGAATTATGCCTATGTCTTTAATTTTTTTTCAAAAATTAGATTCGAGCAAAAAGTAACACAAAATTGTTTTACCTTTGCTCCTCAAAATAATTCATTAAAACTATGAAAGCAGTAATTCAATTTGTTCTGTTTATTATTATTGTAGCCCTTGGTTATATGGTTTACAGCTCTATCATGGAGCCGGTTAGATTAAATCAGGAAAAAAACAAAAGAGAAAAACAAGTGGTTCAGCGCATGAAAGACATTCGTAGTGCTGAGTTAATTTACAAACAACTTAACGGTAAATACATTGACAATTGGGATTCGTTAATACAGTTTGTTGACACGGCTCAAATTCCTGTAGTAAAAATTATACCCGACCCAACCGACACTACTTTTACCTTAACCATTAACGATACCGTGGGTTATGTAAGAGTATACGACTCTTTATTCCATCACACAAATGATGTTGACATGAGCCAATTCATGATTGTGCCCAATTCGGGAGGAGATACCATTGAACTGCATGCCGGCGAAATGGACCGGGGCGGTGTAACGGTGCAGGTTTTCGAGGCAAAGGTACCTTACTCATCTTACCTGAAGGGCATGGATGAACAATACATTGTCAACATTACTGCTGCCAAGAAAGATATTGATTTGTACCCCGGTATAAAGGTAGGCTCCATGACCGAGCCATCCACCGACGGTAACTGGGAGTAACCAAGATTTATCCCATGTCCTCAAGGATAAAACCATACCTCTCTCTTTGGGATAAGTCTTTTAAAGAAACACATACACGATCGTATTATATGACCATGCAGCTCAGCCTGCATGGTCTTTCTTTTGTTGTTTACAGCCCTGACAAAAACAAATATCTGGGGCTGGAAGCCTATCATTTTGGCGACATCAAAGATGTAAAAGAGATTCCTGCCAAGTTTGACTTAATTCTGAACCGGATTGAATGGTTTGCTTACCCGTTTAAGAAATTTAAACTGCTCTACCAAAACACTTACTCTACCCTGGTACCGGCTCCCCTGTTTGACGCAGAGCAAAAAAGCCTTTACTTAGGGTTTAATCAACCGTTTGTCGAAAACCGTCGCATTATTTACGACACTTTAAAAACAAGTGAAGCCGTAAACGTGTATTATATCCCGAACCCGGTAGTAGAAAAAGTGCGCGATTTTTGGCCCAATGCTGTCATTAGTCACTTTTCCTCTGTGCTCATCGAGTGCCTCTCGCTCAACTATAAAAACAAAATTGAAAACGACACCCTCTTTTTGCATGTTAACCATGGCAACTATCACTTAGTTGGTTTTAAAAACAACAAGCTGCTTTATCACAACATGTTTTTGTACAACACCAAGGAAGACTTTATTTTCTTTTTGCTGGCCACTATTGAGCAATTAGGTTACAATCCTGAAACCGTTGATTTAATATTGATGGGCAACATTGAAAAAAGCGACGAAGTGTTCCAAATGCTCCACCAATACACCGGATCACACAGGCACATTGAGGCAAATCAGGCAATTAAATTATCTTACGTACTGGAAGAGGTCAGACAATATCAGTATTACGTTTTATTTAACGCATGGCAATGCGAATTATAGGGGGCACTTACAAGCGGCGATTTATTCACCCGCCCAAAAACTTACCGGTACGGCCTACCACCGATTTGGCACGTGAAAGCCTGTTTAACATTTTAAACAACATCGTCAGCTGGGAGGGAAAAAGTGTACTGGATCTTTTTTCAGGAACAGGAGCCGTTTCATACGAGTTTGTTTCGCGCGGCTGCGAAAATGTACTGGCGGTGGATGCCAACTACCAATGTGCCTCTTTTATCAAAAAAACTGCCGCGGAGTTTGAAATGGAAAGCTTAAAAGTGATGCGTGCCGATGTTTTCCGTTTTTTAAAGAGCGTTAAATTATCTTTTGATATTATTTTTGCCGACCCCCCCTACAGTTTAGAGGGCATTGACCTACTGCCGGGATTGGTATTCGACAACAACCTTTTGAAACCGGAAGGCATTTTTGTTTTAGAGCACCCCGCTGCTTACGATTTTTCTGACCATTCCCGCTTTCAGGAACACCGAAAATATGGCAAAGTAAATTTCACTTTCTTTTCGTAGGTAGAATCTCAAAACACCTTTTCTTTGTAACCGGGCAGTGCAACCACTTCAAAATAAAGAATTGGTTCATTGCTTCACCACCCCTTCCTTGCATTGGTAAGAATAAGAAGGATTAATTTTCTATTTTTTTTAACTATCCGTTTCATTCTCAACTCAAATCAATTTTTATTAACAATTGGCCACCTTACAGTTTCTATTTGTATTTTTGAGCTATGGAAGAAACTGAACAAAAACGAGTAAAAAAACCGGTTACATCAAAAAGTAACTTGCTGAATGAAGCCTTATTAGAGCACGGAAAAGTACCACCACAGGCTCTTGATCTGGAAGAAGCAGTGTTGGGTGCCATGATGCTGGAAAAGGATGCCGTTACCGCTGTCATTGATATATTGACACCCCAGGTTTTTTACAAAGAAGCCCACCAAAAAATATTTGCTGCAATCCACAGGCTGTTTGAAAAATCGGAACCGGTAGATATTTTATCGGTAACGCAGGAGCTCAAAAGCGTTGGCGAGCTTGATATGATTGGCGGGCCGTACTACATTACCATGCTTACAAGCCGCATTGCCTCGGCTGCCAATGTGGAGTACCATGCCCGTATCATCCAGCAGAAATTCATCCAGCGGGAGTTGATAAAGATTTCATCCGATATTATCCGTGATGCTTACGAGGACACTACCGATGTTTTTAACCTACTGGACAAGGCAGAGCAAAACCTGTTCAGTGTTTCAGAAACCAACCTTCGCAGAAATTACGAAGACATGCCCTCGCTGATTAAACAGGCCATCGAAGATATTGAAAGTGCCCGAAATGCCGACAACCACTTTCGGGGTGTTCCCTCGGGCTATACCGAGCTGGATCGTATCACATCGGGATGGCAACGGTCAGACCTGATTATTCTTGCCGCCCGTCCCTCCATGGGGAAAACTGCTTTTGCCCTCTCCATTGCTAAAAATGTTGCCGTGGATCACGACATGCCGGTAGCCGTTTTTTCGCTGGAGATGTCAGCGGTACAGCTGGTAACCCGCTTGATTTCGGCCGAAACGGAAATCCCTGCCGGAAAACTCAAGCAGGGGGAGCTTGCCGACCACGAGTGGCAGCAACTGAACAGCAAAATAAACAATCTTGTAGATGCTAAAATTTTTATTGACGACACCCCTGCCCTTTCCATTTTTGAGCTTCGTGCCAAGTGTCGCCGGTTAAAACAGCAACACGATATCCAAATGGTGTTTATCGATTACCTTCAGCTGATGAGCGGTGGCTCTGAAAGCAAAGGGAACCGGGAGCAAGAGATTAGTAAAATATCCAGATCGCTGAAAGCGCTGGCCAAAGAGCTGGACATTCCGGTTTTAGCACTCTCGCAGCTTAGCCGTAACGTGGAAAACCGTCCGGGACAAAGTAAAAGGCCTATCCTTTCCGACCTTCGTGAATCGGGTGCCATTGAGCAGGATGCCGACCTTGTTATGTTTATTTACCGGCCCGAGTATTATAAGATTGATGAATTTGAAGACAACACCCCTACCGACGGTCTGGCAGAAATCATCATCGCCAAGCATCGTAATGGTGCCGTGGGTGATGTGCGATTGAAGTTTGTTAAACACCTTGCCAAATTTGAAGACTACCTGTCAAACCCACTTCTTGATGGCTATACCGATAACCCGGATGCCAGCGCAGGATTGGTCACTCGTCCTTCCAAGCTAAACGATCTTGATGATTTTAATGATGATCATGACAGCGCTACCAACTTTAGCGGTGAACCATTTTAACACTGACTCACACCATGAAAAAAACAATCCTAATTACAGGCTCAACCGATGGCATTGGCCGGGAAGCTGCACTAGAGTTGGCTTCCATGGGTCATCGTGTCATCATGCATGGCAAGCGGCAACAGGCAGGACAGAACCTGGCCGACGAGTTCAAACTTAAAACCGGTAACCCCGATATTTTTTATTACAATGCCGATTTGACTGATCTGGAAAGCATCAAGACTTTCACTCAATCCATTAAAAGTCATTTTTCACAGTTGGATGTACTGCTTAACAACGCGGGCGTGTTTATGACTGAAAAGGTTTTGCTGCCCAATGGTTTTGAAATGACGCACATGGTCAATCACCTGGCCGTTTTTACACTAACCCTTCAGCTTTTGGATTTGGTGAAACAATCGCCTGTCGGAAGAATTATTGTAACCAGCTCGATGGCACACTCAGCCAGCATCGACTTTAATAATTTAAATGGTGAAAAACATTGGGATTCGTACAATGCTTACGCGGTTTCAAAACTGGAAAACATCCTGTTTACCTATAAGCTACACCGAAACCTGTCAGCCGAAAAAAGTCACGTAACGGCAAACTGCCTGCATCCCGGAGTGATTAGCACCAAGCTGCTCCATGCAGGTTGGGGCATGGGTGGAGGAAGTGTGCAGCAGGGTGCGGCTACCTCTGTTTATTTAGCCACTTCGGACGACGTGGATGAGGTAAGCGGAAAATATTTCGTGAACAAACACCCTCAAAAATCAGCGGCCTTTTCGTACGATCACAAAGCCCAGGACAAGCTGTGGCAAATTAGTAGCGAATTGCTATAAAGAAATAATGCTCTGTTTTCTAGTCTTTTTTTTGCCAAACTATGAATGACTTCCGCCGCCCTTGGCTGAAGCACCACTGTTTCCCTGTAGTTTTTTCTTTTTTCTGATTTTTCCTTCAAGGCAGAAATTGCTTCAGGAACTAGATTTTGCTAAAGCTTGTTTTCAAATTCCCGATCCGGCAATTGTTCTAACTTCATTTTAAACTATTTCGGGCGTTTTGTTTTGCTTGTTCTTTTTCTTCTTCTGTTTGTCCAAAGAATTGCCAATATTATTATTTCTGTATCTACATGCGCAACAACTAATCAGCCCAAGTATTTATATGCTATCATTTCACTATTTACCTTTTATGAAGCCCGCACTCCCTGGTGTCGGGATTTTCCCACCACCAGCGGCCTGCACGCGGATCTTCGCCGGGTAATATAGCCCTTGTACATGGTTGGCAGCCAATGCTTACAAACCCCTTTTTATGCAGCG
>JANTGU010000047.1 GCA_024762735.1 Bacteroidales bacterium
CGATACCAATTCCGTTATCTTCGGCCTCGAAACGGATATAATTTTTTTCCAATATAAACCGGATGGTTAGCAACCCCTTCTTTGATTGATCGACAAAAGCATGTTCGATGGCGTTTTCCAATATCGGTTGAACCATCATGGCGGGCAACATAACAAGGTCTTCGGGAAGCTCATCATCCACTTCAAATTGATAGCTGAACCTGTCGGGATACCTGATTTGTTGCAACCCCAGATACAACGTGAGCATCTCTATCTCGGTTTCCAGCAGGATAGCTTCCGATTGGCTACTCTCCAGCATAATACGAAAAAAGCGAGCAAAATTGGAGAGGTACATGCCTGCCTCGTTGGCTTTATGATTTAAAATATAGTTTTGAATGGCGATGAGTGCGTTAAACAAAAAATGGGGATTGACCTGCAGTCGGAATAGCTTTTCTCGCAAGTCAAGGTTGCGCTGCCTGGTTTTCAGCTCATCATAACGTATCTTGAAAAAGCCGCCTAAAATAGTTGTGACTGCCACCAACACAAGGATGTAAAAAAGCCAGGTTCGATAAAAGGGGGTAGCCACTGAAATACCCAGTGATGCCGGCATTTGTGTGGTTAATCCCCTGCTATTGACAATTCTGTAAAGCAGTTCATAATCGCCATAAGGTACGCCGGTGTAACGCATGGTACGCGTCTTCGGGCTTACCGTTACCCACGTTTTATCGTAACCCCTTAGCATGGTTTGATATTCATAACTTTCAGGATTGGCCAGGTCGCTGTTTAAAAGCTCTACCGTGAACACATTCTCGTCGGGTTTGAGCTCAACACTTTTCAACCCCACAGATTCATAATATCTAACACTGTCACCCACCCAAAACTTTCCAAAGTGAATGGCCGGCAAAGTGCTTTTAGCTTTAATAAATGCCGGGTTAAAAAGGTTAAAACCATTTTGACCACCAAAAAACAATTCGCCGGTCGAGAGCTTTAAACGCGCGTCATTAAATTTATTGGACTGCAGCCCGTCTTCCCTGGTGTATCTTGCAATGAGCGAGTCAGCTTCTGCATTATAAACTAAAATTCCTTTTCCCCCGGTGGATATCCAGAAATTGCCTTCGTCATCCCTCAACATGGCTTTCAGGTTGTATTGAGAAAATATTTTTTCACCATAAGAACGGAAGCTGTTCTGTTCATCTGAATACTTTTGCAGGGTGTTATTTAGTACCCATACTTCACCTTTACTGAAAAGAATATCTTTAATCTCGTTGGAGGCCAGGCCGGAGCTGTCGTTGACTTTATAGGATGCCGTTTTATAAGTGCCGGAGTTAACACGGTATAGCCCGCAATTGGTGGTTCCAAACCAGAGATTCTCTTTATTATCTTTCTCCAACCTGGTTACCAACCGACAACACCAGTCGCTAAAAATGTTATTACCAAAAAACCTATCGAAGCTAAGGGTATGCCTGTCAAACTCCGCCAGCCCTTTTGCCCCCCAAAATCCTACGTACATTTTTCCATTGTTGGCTTCTATAAAATCGTTGTACCAGTCCTGTTTGAAAGTTGTTTTATTAAAAGTAATCAGTCTGAATTTGCCTGTTTTCGGATTAAAAATATCAAACCCTATTCCCTGCCATAGGCCTACCCACAACTTCTCCTCTGAATCCATATAAAGATCGGCAACTTTATCGCCCCCCAGCGAATTGCTTTCGTCAGCATGATGTCTGAAATGGGTAAAGTGCTCTTTTTCCCTGTCGAAGTAATCCATCCCGCTTCTGTCGTATCCAATCCACAGGTTTCCGTTTTTAGATGATGCCACAGCGCTAACAGAATTTCCTCCAGGGCTATTATCGATGCCTGCCAGGTGAGAAAATTTATGAAACGCGTAACGCGGCGGCGAGTAGACATCAAGCCCCCCGGACGTGGCCAGCCACATGTTGCCTGCATGATCAAATAGTATTTGATAAACATTGTTCGAAGAAATGGAGGAGGGATTGTCTTTTTGAAACGAATACTGATAGATTTCATTCTTCTCTTTATTGTATTGTAACAACCCCATCCCGGTTCCAAACCAAATAGTACCATCTTCCCTTTCTGCTATGCACCAGGTACTGGGTCGGATAAATTTTTTAAAGTTCCCTGTCGCTGTATTCAGGATAAACACACCATCCAATGCAGACACCCACATCCTCCCCCCGGCATCTTGCAGGTAGCCCGAAACATCACTTTCGCGTTTTTTAGTAAAATCGGTAAGGGAAGACAAATAGCGGGTAATCTTTTCCCGGGAGGAGCTCAAACAGTAAGAATCGGAATTTCTATCGCCAAACCAAAGATTGTTATCCTTGTCCATGTAAAGCGTGTGGTAATAATAGTAGGGCTGGTAAGTACCATAAAAATGGTAACAGGTATCGATGGTTGATGTTTTAACATTAAAAGGCATCAACAACCCATGCTCGGTACTAATCCAAAGGGTATCACGATGAAACAGCACATCGCGTATGTTTACATCAGAGTAAGTGATGGTGTCGTATAAAAGCGGCACTTTTCGAAGAGCGTTGCTGCTTACATCATACTTGTAAAGACCTTTTCCGGTACCTGTATAAACTTCCCCGTTATCTGTTTGTGTAAGACTTGTAAAAATTACCGGCTGTTGTGAGGAAGTCTCGCATTTGGCTTTAATAACGGAAAATGACAAGCCATCAAACTTGTTCAATCCATTCAGGGTAGCAATCCAAAGATAACCGTTTTTATCCTGCAAAAGATCGGTAACACGGTCGTTACTCAACCCATCATCGGATGAATAATGTTTGAACTCCATTTGGTTATCTTCGATAAAAGGCTTGGAATAGAGCAAAGAGCGCCTTTGAGCCACGCCGGTATTAATCCCCGCGGCCATTAAAAAAAGTATCAGAATAATATTTGGTTTACTTACCATTAATGCTAAAATAATGATGCCACCCCATCCCGAACCATCCTTTTTCACAATTCATGCTAAAAATAGGCAAAAAAGCAATAGGGTTGGCTATGTGTAATTAAGTTACCCAAAAAAAGGTTGGGCGAGTTGCTGTTTCAAAATCGAAAATATCAAATAAAACTTATCCTTATCCGGTACAATAATAAACAGTCCCAAGCAAATAATAAATAAACCGGTACACTTTGTACCTCTTGTTTGCAGTATGGCCACCAAGATTGTATTTTTGGGCAACACTAAACAGAGGACTATGCATCAGCCAATAAAATACCTTTTACTGCTTACGCTGCTTTTTTGCGGCTATTTTACTACCGGCCAGAACACCGTTGGGCAACAATTTGGTTTTTCTGTTGACATACCAGGACAATGGCAAAGTTACCATTTAAAGGAGGGGGAAAACATTTTATACTTGTTTATGAGTGGCGACGGGCAGGTTAATATGGAGCTTAAACTGCTTCCGATTAAAGATAATGCCCACCTCTTCGATTTGGTTACCCTTTTTGAAAAGGATGAACTACCGGCAGGCTTTGATTGCGCCCTCATTAAAGACTACTCCAACGCCAACAACATCAAGGGGAAAATGGGTATTTATTACGGTTACATCAATGGAACAGCCGAGTCGATTTCGGTTTTCTACTTTATCAACCAAAACAAGGGGTATATGCTATCAACCACTGTTCCTGTTGACCGCCAGCAGGAAAAGGAAGAAATTATTCTGTCCATACTTGATTCGTTCAGGTTTCTAAATCCTTAAAAGAACACTTTCCGACTGCCTGTCCAAAACCACCCTACACCTCTACCATGCCATGAACCTTATCTGGTTAATTACTGCTTTTCCGTTAAAGATAAAAATACCCCACAAAACTAATGCTCATCAATTCCCCGTAAGGGATAGATGAGTTATAACTAAAGCCCCAAAAAAAAACTCCTCCCCGTAGGGGAAAATGAAAAAACCAGCATCTCACGCGGATCCAAAACTCGGCCTTGAAGCTTGTTAATAAAATCCCTCGTCCGTTTTTCACTTTTCCCATTTTTATACTACATTTGCCGGGTTAAAGGTGCCCTTAGGGGCCTAACAGGGAATCGGGTGTAAATCCCGGACAGTTCCCGCTGCTGTAAGCTCATTGAATGCTTTTGGAAACCTTGTGCCACTGTCGTGTACACAGCGCGATGGGAAGGCCTCCAGAAGCGAGCAAGTCAGAAGACCTGCCTTTACAACGTATCAATCAAAGCTTTCGGGATAAAAGCTTGGTGGAATCTTTCAAACCCTTTCCATCAAATTTTCCTGTGAGTTTTGAGGTTGTTAAATTTTTTCTTAACCTTAAAACTTTTTCGTATGAAAAAAAATTACTTTTTACTTACAGCCATCGTGCTGTTTGCAAGCGTGCAAACGATGTTTGCACAACATCGTAGCCTCATCGATGTTAATCAAGTTTTAATTGTTTCGGGCGGAGCCTTCTCCAACCCGGATGATTACGTAACCACGGCATCTTACAAGCCCAACGATTCAATTACCACCGAGTTTGGAACTGTATTTACCCAGTCGGTGCAAAGTGCCGTGGTGTACAACCATTTTCTTTATGTGGCGGCGCAGGACTCCATCGTAGCTTTCGATATCGACAGCTATCAGCGCGTAGCTGCTACTGCTGCTGCCGGTGTTAACCAACTTGCCGTGGCCGGCGAAAAGCTGATAGCCACTTTTTGGTACCCCAACACGGCTGATTTTGTTAAAATTTACAACCGTGCTGATCTGTCAGAGCTCGCCGTTATCTCCGACGTTTCTGATGAAGCAGCTGGCATTGCCATTTTTAATAACATGGCCTATGTGGCCGTTCCGGGAGGATGGGCTGCTACCACAGGCAAGTTAGCCGTCATCGATTTGGAATCCAACAGCTTTGTAGAAGAGATTGATCTGGGTACCGAAGGTGCCGGCATCAACAACATTTACGTGTATGCCGCCAACAACACGCATTATCTGGTTACCGTGAACAAAACACCCTGGGGTGGCACCAGTGGTTATCTTACCAAAATCGACCTGGCCGACATGGCGCCCGTTAGCATGGAAGTTAATGTTGTGCTGGGTAAAGGAGTTGGATTTACTCAAACCGATGCCACTCTGTACACAGTAATAAATGGTGGAATTGGCTCGATTGATGCTGAAACCCTAACGGTTACCGACACCGCTATCGTGGCAGCTCCTGCCATGACCCTTGCCGGGGCCGCCTACGATTCAATCCACAGCCTGTTTTATGTAACCACCACCGATTATGCCTCGGTAGGCGAAGGTACCATTTACAATATGGAAGGTGACGTTACAGGTAGTTTCGATGCAGGCATCTCTGCCGAAGCCATCGCCATTGATTACAGAGATTACGAAAATGTTAACGAAATTTTTGCCGCCAACACGTTCAAATTCTACCCTAATCCCGTGAAAGATGCACTAACCATTGCCAACAACAACCAAGTAGCCATCGATCAGGTTACTGTAAGTGATATCATGGGAAGGACTGTGACTTCTAAAAACGTGTTTGACAAGAATAACGTGGTGATTGATTTATCAAACCTGAACCCCGGCTTCTACTTTGTAACCGTGCAAGGGGCAAACAAATCGTTTACCGCTAAAATTGTAAAACAATAAAAAAATGAGAAGGGGCTGTCTAAAGGTCATTGGTAAATAAGTTGTGAGGCTAAGCGGAATCGAAGCCCCATTGATGCCGGCACACTTTGACTGCTTAGGCTACTTCGGATGCTTCGACAGGCTCAGCATCCGAGGCTCTGGAATCAAACTCAGCATGATGCAATCATTGACTTTTAGACAGACCTTTTTATTAAATACATGATGAAAATTTTTTCCGCCCTACTTCTATTACTATCGCTGGCTTCGGCTGCTGTAGCACAATTTGCACCACCTGCCGGACAAGAAGGTAGCACCGCCATTTATGCCGACAGCGCGGTGTTTGTTGATTGGGCCAGCCAATGCAGTTTGCAACGGGGATGGATTAATCTGGCTGATACAGCACTCGGGAAAACAAGCTATGGCACCGCGAACGCGGCTACCGGAAAAGCTGACAACGACGTGGTAAGCCTTGGCGACGGGGGCATGGCCACGCTCTACTTTTCCACGCCCATAGCCAATGGTGATGGGTTTGATCTGGCTGTGTTCGAGAATGCCTTTACCGATGAGTTCCTCGAACTCGCTTTCGTGGAAGTATCCTCCGACAGCCTTCATTTTTACCGCTTTCCTTCCGTTTCACTAACACAGACCATCACACAGGTCGAGACTTTCGGCACGCTGGATGCAACCCTGATCCACAATTTTGCAGGAAAATATCGCGCTTTGTATGGTACCCCTTTCGATTTGGAAGAGCTTAAAGACTCCGTAGGTCTGGATATCAATCATGTGGTTGCCGTGCGGGTTATTGATGTCACCGGAAGCATCGACAGTGCCTTTTGTCGATACGACAGCCGGGGCAATAAAATCAACGACCCCTGGCCAACCCCCTTTGAAACCGGCGGTTTCGATTTGGATGCCGTGGGGGTAATCCACAACAACGCAACTGCCATTCAACAGTATTCTGGAAACCAAATAGCTGTCTATCCAAACCCTTGCCACGATTTTATGGAGATATCAGGCGAAATTATCAAGCTGCGCATCTTTGATATTTCCGGAAAATTATTAACCTCTGTCTATAAGTTTGTTGGGCATAGAATTGACTGCTCGGCACTACCCAAAGGGGTACTCTTGCTGGACATAGAAAACAACCGACATAAACACCATATCATCAAAGTGATTAAACAATAATGTTATTAAGAAAACATAAAACCGTTTTCTTTTTATCATGGCTCATGGCAACCACCATGATAGCTCGGGGACAGGCCATTTTTGATACCCTGAACCTTCATGAATTTGAGGTGATAGGTGTTTTGGACTCCTACGAAGATTCGTATAAAAAAACCACCCTCGACACCTTGGTAAAACGCCATTTCGAGCACCTCGATTTAGGTGAACTGTTATCGGCATTTTCGCCCGTTTTTGTTAAATCGTATGGAAAAGGCAGTATCTCCACCGCCTCCTTTCGAGGCACCTCTGCATCACACACCAAAGTATTATGGAACGACTTCACCATCAACTCTCCCATGCTTGGTCAGGTTGACTTTTCAACTATTCCCGAGTCGTTTTTTGACGAGGTAAACCTGCTGTATGGTGGCGGGTCGCTCTATCAATCCGGTGGTGCTTTGGGTGGTAGCGTTTTGTTATCCAACAGCACCTTAATCCCGCGAAAATCACTGCTTCATGTTAGCCAGTCATTGGGCAGCTTTGGCAGTTTCAACACGGCAGCTACCCTGCACCTTGAAAAGAAAAAGATGATTGCCGAAACCCGCGTAATGCTGCAATCATCGAAAAACGACTTTCCCTATTACAACAACGGCACACTACCTTCGCAATGGATGAAGCAGCAAAACGCATCCTTTCTGAACGGCGGTTTCCTGCAGCAGTTTTCGTGGCAACTCAATCCGTGGCAACACTTGAGTTTGATGAGCTGGAATCAATGGAACAGGCGCAACATCCCACCCATCATGACCAATGTTTACAAAGGAGGCAACCCGGAAGAGTACCAAAAAACTTTTTTTACGCGCAACGTGATTGGGTGGCTTTATCATAAAGATAAAACACGGATTGAAATGAAAAGTGCCTGGTTTTTCGAAAAACAACACTACTACCTAAAAACCACCACCGCCAATGATTCAGCTCAAACAGTTACCCTGATTGATTCAAAAAATAACACTTCGGGTTTTTACACCAAGGGCAAATGGAAACAACAGTTAAAAAAAAATTTCACCTTGAGGGCGGGCATCGACATCGATTATGACCGGGTAGAAAGCTCCAACTACAGCGACTTGAAAACCCGTTTTTCAACCTCTATCTACACGGGGCTAAACAAACAATTTCTAAAAAGAGTAACGCTTGACCTGCTGATTAGAGAAGAACTGGTGGATGGGAAGCTGTTGCCCGTGATGCCTTACGCGGGGGTCAATTATAAAGCTCTTAAAAAAGAAGAACTCTATTTCAGGGCTTCTGTTTCCAGAAATTATCACCTTCCCACGCTCAACGACCTCTATTGGTATCCCGGGGGAAACCCAAGCCTAAAACCCGAAGATGGCCTTGAAACGGAAGCCGGAATAAGCTATATGAAAAAACTGACCAAAAACATGGCTGCTGCTATCGAAATAAATGGCTTTTACAATAAAATTTCCAACTGGATTCAGTGGAAACCCTCTGACTATCGCTTTTGGACACCGGAAAACATGGCCGAGGTGCACGCGCGCGGCATGGAACTGTCGGCAAGTCTGAACGTGCGTGCCGGCTTGTGGCATTATCGGATTTCGGGATTTTATGCTTATACCCGCACCACCGACGAAAGTGCCCTGGCTATTGAAAAGGGATACAGCGGGAGACAATTGATTTATATTCCAGCACATCATGGAAATGCATTTTTATACATGGCATACAAAAACTGGAATTTTGGCTGGAATTCAATGATTACAGGTTCGAGAACCACCACCATGAATCCTGCTGATTCTTATTCAAACACTTTGCCCGCGTATTGGCTCAATAATATTCAGTTGGGCAAAAAGTGGCTCTTTAACAAAATTGATGTGGCGATGCAAATAAAAATAAACAATGTATTTAACGTCCAATACCAGGCAGTCATTTGGCGGGCCATGCCTGGACGAAATATTGAAATAACAGCAAAGATTGATATCCTTTAATTTCAGTTCAGATATCATAGCAGATGCTGAAGTAATAAAAGGAATAGAGAAATAGTAGCAAACACATAATACTAATAATGAAATATAAAAATCCCATTCTCCTCTTTTGGATGTTGGCCATCCTGCTCACATCCTGCACAAAAGAAACGGCACCACCCACGGCACCCACCTTTCAAAAACCAGGTGTTTTTATTGTAAACGAGGGAAACTTCACCACCGGTAACGCTTCCCTGACCTGGTATCAGCCCGAAAAAGATTCTGTAACACAAGATGCTTTTTACGCTGTAAACAAAGTCCCCCTCGGTGATGTGGCTAACTACATGACCTCCTACAAAGACAAAGGTTTCATCGTGGTAAACAACTCGGGAATTGTGTACGTTATCAACCTTGAAACAGGCGCTTTTCTTGGAAAAATCAGCGGACTGACCTCCCCCCGGGAGATACTTATCCTTGACGATAACCATGCCTGGGTCTCCGATTTGTATAACAAGCACCTCTCGGTGGTTGATTTACACACCTACGAAGTTACCGGTATCATAGCGTTGCAAGGCAGAACTTCCGAGTCGATGGTACGAATTGGAGAGAAGGTTTTTATCAACAACTGGTCAAAACTAAACCAGATACCAACAAACAACATGGTACTGGTGTTGGATGCAGCTACCGGCACCATTACTGATTCCATCACAGTTTCCCGCGAGCCCAACAGCATGGTGGTTGATGCCAACCACAAACTATGGGTGCTTTGCAGCGGCGGTTACGACAATGCCGAGTACCCAGCCCTGTATCAAATAAATCCTAACAGCGATAGCATCGAAAAAAAACTAACTTTTCCCAACAAAAACACCAACCCCTTTTCACTGGGCATCAATGGTGCCGGAAACAAACTCTGGTTTTTAAATGAAGATATTTACAAAATGGACATCACCGACAGTCAGTTGCCAGACACGCCGTGGGTTACCAGCGGCTCAAACAACTTCTATTCACTGGGCGTCAGACCTGATCAAGAATCTGTGTATGTTTCCGATGCCCTCGATTATGTGCGAAACGGCAATATATATGTTTACAGTGCGTCAGGCGCATTAACCGGATCGTTTGAAGCCGGCATCATTCCGGGTAATTTTTGTTTTGTTTATTGAGGTAATAACGCTTGGTTCGGCATGAGGCCAGGATACATTCCCGGGCAATCCAATTTTTTACTACATTTGAGCTTTAATAAAAGTTAACCGCAATCTAAAAAAATTACCCTCATGGAAAACAATGCTCCTTATATGAATGAACCCACGGCCGGCTGGGCCTATGGTTACGGCTGGGAAATCTTAAAAAAACATTTTGTCAATCTTTTAGTTGTTACCTTGATCTATATGGTGGCTCAAAGCCTTTCAGGCATCTTCAACAATGGCGACAATGTCTCTTTCTCCGAAGGATCGCTGGGCTTCATACTATGGTTGTTGATTGCAGGGCCGGTGTCCTACAGCAGCCAGTGGGTTTTTCTACGTGCCGCCCGGGGCGATGCCTACGAAATAAAAGATGCCTTTGCCTGTTTTGGAACCAACTTTTTTGAAATCATGCTGGCTAACTTTCTAACAACGATGATTATTATCATAGGGTTTATTTTTCTGATTATTCCCGGAATCATTTTCGCTGTCAAGCTTGCTTTTGTTCCCTATCTCGTTATGGATAAGCAAATGAAAGCCATGGACGCCATCAAGCTAAGCTGGAACATGACCGATGGCTACTTTTGGCAAATATTTCTGGTTGGTTTTCTGGCCTTCTTTATCGTAATCGGCGGACTGATATTGCTTATCATTGGTATCTTTCCTGCCGTGATGTGGATTAACACTACCATGGCCTCGTTGTATCTTTCGGTTGAAAGTAAAATTAATCATGCACAACCTGCCTGAAAAGCTAACAGCAATTTGATTGTTTGAC
>JANTGU010000048.1 GCA_024762735.1 Bacteroidales bacterium
AGTTTTTGTGGAAGTTCACGAAGGAGCTTTGTTAAAACCTGTTTTGCTTTCCTATTCGTTTACAGTGAGCCCGAATAGCCATCCCCTTTTATCCAACAGGGCGATGTTAGAACAAAGTAAAGATGAAATGGATCTTGATAAACCAGCAAACTCCACAACACCAAGGCACCTTCAGTCTGACCCCAATTTACCGGAAGATTTCCCACAATATTACGTGAGTGAAAAAAATAACCCAGGCGCCGGGCACTACTTTGTCAACGCGCTGGCAAGAGATACGGGAGCATCGGAATACAACCTGATTATCGACACGACCGGTTTTCCGGTTTTTTACCAGCATTTTCCACCCCATCACCGCGAAAACTTCTTTACTTATCACGACCAGGTTGAATTGATTACTTATTATGACGAGTCTCTTTATAAATTTGTGGCTCTCAACAATAATCTGGAAAAAGTGGGTACCTATGCTGCCATCAACTACTTTACTGATATGCACGAACTCATTTTGGATGATGACGGATCCTATTGGCTGCTTGGCAACGATACCCACACTATTGACATGAGTCAGATATACCCCGGAGGATGTACTTCGGCAGTAGTAACAGGGACAATCATTCAAAAAATTGATGCTGACAGTAACCTCGTGTTCGAATGGTCCTCATGGGATCATTTCAGCATTCTGGATGCTGATACCGATTTCATGGATTTGACAAAATGCCAGTTTGACTACTCTCATGGCAACGCACTCTCCTTCGATTCGCTTGGAAACATTCTCCTTTCCAGTCGCAACATGTCGGAAATTACCAAGATTGATGCACAAACCGGCGACATAATATGGCGGATGGGAGGCTACCACAATCAGTTTACCTTTACCAACGACACCGTTCCTTTTAAAGCGCAACACAACATCCAATACCTGGGAAATAAGCTTTATTCGATGTTTGACAACGGCAATTCCAGGATACCGCCTTTTAGCAGAGCCATTACTTATCAGCTTGACGAAGTAAACATGACTGCCACGCTTACCAACGACCTGCGACAAAACAACCCTCCCGACTTTACCCCTTTTATGGGTAGCAACCAATTGCTCGGCAACGGATCACGATTGGTGGGATGGGCTTTTAATTTACAAAAATACTCGCTTACCCAGTTTGGGGCTAACGGCGACATTGAATTTGAGATAAAACCGGTGGACACTTTTGATTTGATAAGCTATCGTGCCGGAAAATATGTTTGGGAAACTTCCCTGTTTAATTTTGATACTGATACCCTTGACTTCGGAACCAATGTGATGATTGGCGATTCGGCATTTGCTTCCGTTTGTTTGGTCAACCCATCTGACAAACCCGTCGAAATCAATGGCTACTATTGCACCGACAGCAGTGTTTCGCTGGCCACATCCCTACCCCTTACGCTTGAGGCCAACAGTTGCGATTCGCTGACGGTTTGTTTCAAACCCAGCACCATCGACCCCATATCAGCTGTTTTGTCCGTTTATCATCAAACCGACTCCATCCGTATTGCTAGCCAGACCAGAGTGTTGGGAGGTGGGCTCATCGATAATATTATTGGGCACAAAGGTTCTCCAAAAAGATTACAAATAGCACCCAACCCTTGCTCGGATCAATGTATCGTTTCTTTCAAAGAGGGTGATGCCATAACACAAGTAAAAATTTTTAGCCTTGATGGAAAATTAGTTTACAACCTTAACGTTAACCATAAAGTTACCGTGCGTTTATCGTCATTAAACAGAGGGGCCTACCTGATAAAATTGTTTAGTAATCAATTTTACAGCACAGGAAAGTTAATCGTTCGGTAAAACAATCTCTCTTTTTGCTACTTTTGATTTTTTAAAAACGTTATCATGTTGGAGCGTAGCCGGATTATTGTACCCCTTTTAACCCTGATACTTATGACAGTATTTAGCGGGACAGTGATGGCTCAATCAAGGGCTGATTCTACCCTATCCAATGGAGAAGCTGCTGACTCAACGCAGGTATTGTATTATAAAGGCACCCTATTAAACTTCAAGCTCGACTCATTATCACCCATCGATACTGCCACCCTCGAATCGCACCAATACGATTGGCTCTTTCGTAAAAACCGGAATTATTCCACGCTGAGCAACATCGGTTTGGCACACACTAGCCTCTCATTTTCTCCCCTGTTGGAGCCGGGATTTTCTATGAGTTGGCCCTATTATCGACGTTATCTCATCACCAATCACCAGGTAAGATATTACAAACTCCTTAAGCCCTACACGGAGCTTTTTTACGTGATGGGACCCAAAAAAGAGCAGGATTTTCAGCTCACTTTTAGTCGGGACTTAATCAAAGGGCTCACCTTTGGAATGAATTTTTTTCTCATCAGCTCACCTGGCAACTATAAACGAAGCAGCACCAACAACAATGCAGGATATCTTTCATTGGGTTATCTAACCCCTAGCAAAAGGTATCACGTCAATATCAATTACCTGTTTAATAAATTGCAGATGCAGGAAAACGGGGGTATCGCTGACGACACCTATTTTTCACAGAACAAGGAAACTGACAGGAGTGTTATCCCGGTTAACCTGTCAGATGCGTTTAACACGGTTAAAGAAACCGGTATTTTCGTGGAGCAATTTTATAATTTGAGCCGGCCAAAACAAAAATCAGACACCACCAAAAGGCTTGATTTGGGTAGTATTACCTATGCTTTCCAATATAAAAAAAATGCTTACCTTTTTACGGACAGAGACCCGTTAGCCAGTTTTTATGATACTATATTCGCCCCAATTGACAGCACCCAAACCTACGACTCCACAGGCATCAGATATCTTAAAAACAAGGTTGGGTGGACGAGTTTAGGCTATGGAGAAAACATCGACCAAAAACCCTTTTACCTTTACGCAAATCTGAGTCATGATAACATCAGGCAACTTTTGCCTGCCGACACCCTCACCACCGACTGGAACCAGATGAGCGTATCAGGGGGCATGGGTATCAATATTAAAAAAAGTTTTTACCTGAAAGCCTCGGGATATCTTTACTTTGGGGGCTATAATTCGGGAGACTTTGGCATAAAAGGAACCATCAATCAATATCTTGGAAATAAGAACAGAAACATCGGAGAACTCAACCTGGGTGTAGAACTTGTGTCGAAAACACCCTGGTGGTTTTACCACCATTTTAGCTCCAACCATTTCAGGTGGAACAATCAACTTAACAAAGAGACCTATCTTATTCTTCGCGGCGAATACCGCTATAAACAATGGCAAGCCGGTGCCACATTTACAACTCTGGGTAACTATACCTATCTTAACGACAGCCTACGCCCCACCCAAATTGACAAGGTAGCCACCGTGCTTAAAATATACACCTTGGGAAACCTGACTTTTGGAAAGTTTGGCATCGATGCAAGGCTGACCTATCAGGCTACCAGCAATCCATCCGCCATCAGACTCCCGGCCTTTCATGGCAGTGTGAACCTCTATTTTAAGTCGCCGGTATTTAAAAAAGCCGCTACCCTTCAAACAGGCTTCCAGCTTCGGTACTTTACGGCCTTTAAAGCCAATGCGTACATGCCTGAGCTGAGGGCATTTTACATTCAGAACCAGGTGGAAATAGGCAATTACCTTTGGGCTGACGTGTATGTTACCTTAAAAGTAAAACGTGCCAGGCTATTTTTAAAGATGAGTAATGTAACCGGTTATTTTGAAGGATACAACTATTGGCTTGCCCCCCACTATCCTGGGCGGGATCCAAGTTTCTATTTTGGTATTTCCTGGCGTTTTCACGACTAGCCTCTCTTAAAAACAAAGCTATTTTTCGCGAATGATTATGGTTTTACTATCAAGGGTAAAGGTGCCGAAATAACCCAACGCGTTGTTGCTGACATTGGTTATCGGGTTGTACGGTGTTGACCCCATGCCTCCCTGACTAATGGCATCATTCAAGGTTCTAAAATAGTCGTAAGTAGCTTTTCCTACCGCACTAAGTGTAATAGTGACCGTATCGTTTGGGTAAGCACCCACAGCAAAAAACGGGTAAGCAATGTGATGCCCGTCTGAAAATTCATCAGAAAGCATTGAATATTTACCGCGGCGGCCTTCCAACGGTTCGCCATTGATGGTCATATTGAGCATGTAATAATTCTTCCGGTTTGGCGAATCATTAAAGTAGCAGTGGAAATCATAATAGGTATCGTATTCAATCTCTCCAGGAGGGCCGGAGTTTCCAAATTCGCTAACCGCATAGTTCACCGAATCGATAAACACCATCGCGGGTAAGCTGTCGGAGGCAGTATAATTTTTATTGTTGTAGGTAAGATGCAGGGTGTAAAGCGAGTTGGGGACAGCAGTCAGCATGGTAGTTCGATAGATTCCGTTACCCATGTTTACCAACGAATCGAGTTGTCCCTGGCTGCTGGAAATGTATCCTGTGGCATTGGACACGGGGACAATTCCCTCGCCCGTAAAAAAATCTCCGGAGGTGGTCAGTTGAACAAAAAACGGACCGGTACCCATCGTGATGGCACCCTCTACCACCAAACGGGGTTCCGACTCGTTAAGGTTGATATCGATTACCTTTTCACAAGAGGTTAACAGGAGAGCTGCCACCATGGCCAGGATTATTGAGATGTGTTTCATTGGCTTAAAATTTAAAGTTCCAGGTTATGGAGGGGACAATGGAAAAGAGGTAAAGTTTTACTGCCTGCATGGTGCCGGGTTTATCAGGATTTTCCTGGAACGAAATGGAGTAAGCATTTTCGCGGGCATACACGTTGTACACCGAAAAATTCCACGATGATTTAAGCTTCCTGGTCTGCTTGTTTACAAAGGTCATTCCCACATCCAGCCGGTGATAATCGGGCATCCTGTATCCGTTGCGCTCGGTATAAAGCGGAACAATGGAACCATCCACCACGTAGCTGCCACTGGGCATAGTAACAGCATCGCCGGTATAGTAAATCCAGTTGGCGGAAAAACTAATGCGCTTGTTAAGCTCATACATCGCCACCACCGAAACATCGTGGGTTCTGTCCTGACGTGCCGAATACCAGTTTCCATGGTTAATTTCGTCAAACTGACGCTCGGTTTTCGACAAAGTATAGCCAATCCAGCCTGTAAACTTTCCCAATCTCTTTTTAGCAAAAATCTCCATGCCATACGAGCGACCACGCCCAAACGCCAGATCAGCCTCAATATGGGGATTTAAAAAGATATTGGCACCATCTTTAAAATCTATTTGCCGGTTCATGGTTTTATAATAGAACTCCACGTAAGTTTCAAAAGTGTTGTTGTTGAAATTCCTGAAATAACCGGCTGAAACCTGGTCGCTGTTTTCCGGCTTAATAATGGCACTGCTCGGCACCCATACATCGGTTGGACTGTCAGAAGTGGAGGTAGTAAGCAGATGCACATTCTGCACCATTCGCTGGTACGACACTTTAACCGAGCTGGTTTCATCAAGGATATAACTGATGGCGATACGTGGTTCCGGTTCCACATAGGTTTTGATAATGTCTCCCGTGGAATAGGCTGTCTCGCTGGTAATGTCTCCGTCAGCATTATACGTGTACACCGAACCCGGGCCCACCGCGTTATACATTGACAACCTGAAACCATAGTTAAGTTTGAGCCTGGCTCCTATTTTTTGATCGTTGGAAACATAGAGCGCGCTCTCGTAGCCCTGCTTTTTTTCAAGGATGATGTCGGGGATGGAGCTGGTACCTTCGGCGAGCCGTTCCCCCGGCATAAAACTATGACGAATCATGTTAAAACCAAACTTCAGGGTGTTTTGGGTATTGGCGAACCAGGTGAAGTCCTGCTTGATGTTCCAATCGTTGATGCCCGAGTTGAGTGACATATTGAAACTTTGTGATTCGATTTTGATGAGATAATCGTACGAACTGTAAATGACAGAGGTATTGGAGAAAAATTTACGGTTGAAGATATGATTCCAGCGCAGGGTTCCGGTAGCATTACCCCACGAAAAGCCAAAATTGCTGGCACCCAATTTATCACGCCCGAAATAGCCTGAAAGAAATAGCCGGTCTTTTTTACCTAACCGGTAATTGGCTTTGGCGTTAAAATCGTAAAAGTAGAGCTGATTATCTCTAAAATCCTTTTTGGTAAACCGTAAAAAAAGGTCAGCATAGGTACGTCTTCCGGAAACAATAAAGGAGCCTTTATCCTTTACAATAGGCCCTTCCAAGGTCAACCTGGAAGAGATAATGCCCAGACCACCCGACACACTGAACTTTTTCGAGTTTCCATCGTTCATGTAAACATCCACCACCGAAGAAAGCCTGCCCCCGTATTGGGCAGGAATTCCTTCTTTGTAAAGTTGAATATCCTTAAGGGCATCGGAATTAAACACCGAAAAAAACCCAAACAAGTGCGACGCATTGTACACCGGTGCTTCATCTAAGAGAATAAGATTTTGGTCCGTATTTCCACCCCTGACAAAAAAACCACCTTTACCCTCTCCCCCGCTACTAATGCCGGGCATCAGCGTTAAGGTTTTGAGCACATCCTGTTCGCCAAACAGAATGGGAATTTTATCTATTTCCTTAATATTCATTTTCACCACACCCATGCTCGATGAACGCACATTGGCATCATCGGCATCCCCTTTGATAACCACTTCATCCAGCGATGTTTCCTGAGTCTTTAACTCAATGCTAAGTTCCCTGTTACCGGTAAGGTTTATTATTTTCTCCACCGTGTTGTAACCGATATAGGAGTATCGAATGTGATAATTACCGGCAGGTAATGTGATGGAATAAAACCCGTAACTATTGGTGACCGTGCCGCTTTTTAATTCAACCACGTAGATGGTGGCTCCGATTTGCTCCTCGCCGGTAGCTGCATCGGTAACATGGCCGCTGATGGAATATTTTTTTTGTCCTGCTACAGTTACTGTCATCATAACGAACAGCATCAACAAGATTTGCTTTGTTTTCAATTGATTATTATTTAACGTAATGAATTGCTAATTCCCAGTTAATAAAGTTATTTAAAGATTTAATACAAAAGTCAAAGCATGAAGAAATCTTCTACCCTCCCCTTAATCCTCTCCAAGGAGTGGAAAGCAAACCCCATGACCTTGGCAGGAGGAAAAAAAGTGTTTCTCATTCAAATTAGAAATTTGCTTTTTTTCTGATTAAGCTCAAAATCTTTAAACAACGTGTAATAGTGACGAAAAAACCATCCTTTTATTACTATAGATTACAATAAAAAATATCACTAACGCTCATCAAGCAGACTTTGCACTTTTTTGGGCAAACTCGCTACCACCAGGTTATAAGAGTGATCGATCAGTTCTTTAACCAGCTCGTCGGGAAGTGACTGATTAAAAGTAACCGTGTTCCAATGTTTTTTGTTCATGTGCCATCCGGGCACGATCTCGGCATAACGCTCCCTCAATTCAATAGCTCTATCCGGGTCGCATTTAAGGTTCACTTTGGAACCGTCTTCAAGGCTGACCAATGCAAACATTTTGTTCATCACCTTAATAACCAGCGTCTCCTCATCAAACGGAAACGACTCCTCCGTTCCTTTCTTTGCCAGGCAATAAGCCCTCACTTCTTCCACATTCATGGTATTCGATTTGTTAAAATTATTATCAAACGTTAATCTTGTTACAGTTAACTGGCTGACAAAAATAGAGTAAAAAAATATTTTCTTTTTTTCTACAAAGATAAAATTATAACAATCTGTTTAATAAAAATATAGAGAGCTGTAGCAAAAAGCAGGCAGCTAAATAGGGATTGATTACAATAAACTTCTTGCAAGTTTATCAATTTACATTACATTTGCAGTTAAAGAGATAAGTATTTTTCAATAACTGCGTATGCTTTTATGACTTATCTCTTTTTTTATGAAACTGAAAATTAATAAATTATGGGTCTAAAAGAAAAAACCAGTGATTTAAAAGTGCGCATGAGGCACGCCCTGAAAGGGGGTGGCGACAAGGCCATTGAAAAACAGAAAGCCGTTGGGAAATTAACCGCCCGTGAACGGATTCTCGCATTGCTTGATCCCAAATCATTCCATGAGTATGATCTTTTTGTCGAACACGCGGCTAAAGACTTTGACATGGACAAAAAATATCTTCCCGGTGATGGTGTATTAACAGGTACAGGTACGCTTAGCGGCCATCCCGTATGTATTTACGCGCAGGATTTCACCGTGGCAGGTGGATCGCTGGGCTGGATGCATGCCAAGAAGATTACAAAAATAATGGATCACGCGCTGAAGCTGAAGGTGCCATTGATTGGCATCAATGACTCTGGGGGTGCCCGTATCCAGGAGGGAGTAAACTCGTTGGCAGGGTATGGCGAGATATTTTTCCGTAACACCCTGGCATCAGGAGTTATTCCACAAATTTCGGTCATTCTCGGCCCTTGTGCCGGGGGGGCGGTTTATTCACCGGCACTCACCGACTTTGTATTCGTGGTAGATAAAATTTCCAAAATGTTTATCACCGGTCCTGAAGTTATCAAATCAGTGCTGGGCGAAGAGATTTCGATGGAAGCACTGGGAGGTGCTCGCGTGCATTGCGAAACCACCGGCAATGCTCACTTTTATGCTGAGAGCGAAGAGCAGTGTTTCAGTCAGATAAAAAAACTGGCTGGCTACATTCCATGGAACAACACACGCAAGGCGGAAAGGTTTCCTAAAAAGTCACCCAAAACACGTCAGTACAAGATTGACGAGATCATTTCGGAAGATCCCAAAGAACCATATGATGTTCGTGACGTGATTAAATCGTTGACTGACGACTCCGACTTTTTAGAGATCATGGAGCTTTTTGCACAAAACCTGATTATTGGCTTCGGTCGTATGAATGGCGAAACCGTTGGTTTTGTGGCCAACCAGCCACTGGTGCTTGCCGGAGTGCTTGACGTTGACTCTTCGGATAAAGCTGCCCGTTTTATTCGCTATTGCGATGCTTTTAACATTCCTTTAATCACGCTGGTGGATCTTCCCGGGTATCTTCCGGGTGTTGACCAGGAGCACGCCGGGGTTATTCGTCACGGTGCCAAAGTGTTGTATGCCTACTCCGAAGCCACTGTCCCTAAAATTACGTTAATCATGCGAAAAGCCTATGGCGGGGGTTATATCGCCATGTGTTCACACCACCTCCGCGCCGACTTTGTATTTGCATGGCCCACGGCTGAGATTGCTGTGATGGGGCCTGAAGGTGCTGCCAACATCATTTTCCGTAAAGAGATACTGTCGGCCAAAGATTCTGACAAAGTACGTCAGGAAAAGGTGGAAGAGTACAAAGAGAAGTTTGCCAATCCTTACGTGGCAGCAGCATACGGGTACATCGATGCTGTAATTGAGCCCAACGAAACGCGTAAGATCCTGATTCATGCCCTGGAAATATCCTCGGAGAAAGATGTAGGCATGCCCAAGAAAAAACACGGAATACCACCATTTTAAGAATCCAGAGTTATGGCAAGAAATAGAGATAAAAAGAAAGAGCCCGCTGCTCCTCCCATGGATATTCTGAAGGTTGATGATGTTGCTTACAAGACCTTGTTGACTAAAAAGTATAAAGCACGGAAAAAGTATGAGCCAACCGACCCGAAAAAGGTGGTGGCTTTTATTCCGGGCACCATCGTGGGCGTTTCGGTAAAGAAAGGTTCAAAAGTTAAGGCGAACGATAAACTGATTGCATTGGAAGCCATGAAAATGGTTAACCAGGTTGCTACCCCCATGGACGGCAAGGTAAAAAAAGTTTATGTTAAGGTGGGAGACATCGTGGCAAAAAACCAGCTATTGCTGGAACTGGAATAAAATAGTGGTAAGACTGTCTGAAAAAAATTAAAGTTGGCATGTAACGTTGAACCATGCTGAAACGTACGTGTTAATGAATGTAATACATTCATTGACGTTCACTTCGACAGGCTCAGTGAACAAATTCTTTGTTAAGTAGATTTTACTTTTTCAGACAGCCTTACTGATTCATTATTGCCAACAGTTTCTTTCCTGTTTTCCGCACCTTTTCAAAGACCTTTTATAACATATTGATATTCAGATATGGTTTTTCATTCCAGGGTGTCCCGAAAAAAACATCCGGATTTCAATTGATGTTTCAGGTTCAAGCTATAGTTTTTTATTTCTTCTGTAACTTTTTTTCAAAAAAAAGTTACCAAAAAAACTTCCGCTACGCCCAAATTCCTAAAAACATAAGTCCTACGCCTAAAACTTATGAACTCCTCCTTTTAATCGCCGAAGTAGCTCTTGTTTTATTTTTAATCCTGTTGTTTAATCAAAGCAAATAGCATTCAAACAGAAATTAGAAGTTCATTCTACTTCGGCACTTAACGTCGTCGAACAGCATAAGTTTTTTAACGGCTCCGGGCTTATGTTTTCTTAACGGAATTTGGCCAAGGCGGAGTTCAGCCCTCCTGATAGTCGGCCTGATTTGGGTGGTTAAGTCGATTATTCAAAAAAAGATGAAAAAATTTCAGCAAAGGTTTCATTACAAGGTTAACCAATTACTCAAAGCAAGCATGCGGGCGGGCTTCCCAAAACGGCGGGCCGGCGATGGGGTGAATGGCAAAAGGCATACAGATACGTGTAAAAGCGCTTGTCGTTTCGGC
>JANTGU010000049.1 GCA_024762735.1 Bacteroidales bacterium
GTGATGGTTGAAATAAACATGCCCATCCCCAGGATAAGAATCAAATACACAAAAGTAAAAAGATAGAGTAGGCCAATGCTTCCAAGCATGGGAACTTTAAACCACCATAAGGCCACCGCGAGGCCGATGGTAAACTCGATTAGCCCGATGATTAAAAAGGGTAACAGTTTCCCGATGATAAACTGGTATTTTTTAATGGGGGTAACGTTAAGCTGCTCGATGGTACCAATCTCTTTTTCACGCACAATATTCATTCCCGACAAAAACAGGGCAATCATGGTAACCAAAAGCACAAGGATACCGGGAACCATAAAAAACTTGTAGTCCAGCAAAGGGTTGTACCAATCGCGCTTGATAATTTGTATGCCGGATGGCAGCGAAATCAACCCCTTTTCCTTTGCCAGCTCGCCGGTAAACCCTAAAATAATGTTTTGTAAATAGTTAATACTTACCCCAGCCTTGGTGCCGTTAATGGCGTCGGCAGCAACAAACACCGAGGTAGGTTTTCCGCTGTTAAGCTGACGACTAAAATGTTCGGGAATGGAAACAATGACATCGGTGTTGTTTTTCTGAACCTGGTTAAACCCTTCATCGTAAACGGGCGTAACACCTTGTAAAATAAAATAGTCGGAAGCACCGATTTTACTTATCAACCTTGCCGAAAGGGCCGAGTTATCCTGATCCTGGACGATAATTCTGATGTTCTTCACGGTAAAGTCAGCCGTGTACGACAAGATGGCTAACTGTACGATGGGCATCACAATCAATATAGGCTTCATCACCTTGTTGCGGAGTATCTGCTTAAACTCCTTTTGAACGATGTATAGTATTCGTCGCATTATTCAAGTCGTATTTTAAATTTTTTAACCGTCAGCACACCTAAAATGAACGTGATAAAAACCAGCACGCCTGTTTCAAAGGCAATGGATCCGAAACCTGTTCCTTTTAACATGATTGATTTAATAATGATGATAAACCATTTGGCCGGGATAATGTGGCTGATTATCTGTAAAATTTCGGGCATGCTTGATATGGGAAAAATAAATCCCGATAGCAGGATGGTTGGCAACATCAATCCCATCATGGAACCCAACATGGCTGTTTGTTGCGAGTCGGTAAGGGTTGAAATTAGCAGGCCAAGGGTAAGGGAACTGGTTACAAAAAGGATGACCTCGCCAAACAAGAGCAGGTAACTTCCGTTCATGGGCATCTGAAACACAAACAGCCCCAGCATCAATATGGTAATGGCGTTTACAATGGAGAGGGCAAGGTACGGGATGACTTTTCCAATGGTAATAACAATGGGTTTCAAGGGAGATACCAACAGGATTTCCATGGTTCCCAACTCCTTTTCGCGGGCAATGGTAATGGAAGTCATCATGGCCGACACCAGCATTAAAATAATGGTCATTACCCCGGGAACAAACATGAACACACTTTTGTTTTCGGGATTGTATAGCATACGCGATTCAATGTGGAGGTTGCCGGTTGGTGACACCCCCTCATCGTTTGAAAAGTTTTGAAAAATGGCCTGCAGGTAACCGGTTAGTATGTTGGCCGTGTTGGGATCGGACGCGTCGGTAACAACTTGCACGGTGACATGGCGACCATTTATCAGTTGTTTTCCAAAGTCATGACCGATAACCACCACCAGCTTAAGGTTTTCGGTGGCGAATGATTTTTCAATCTGTCCGTAAGCTGTAAGCTGATGCTTGATTTTAAAGTAGCCGGAGGAGGCTATTTTATCCTTTAGCTTTATGGAATAGCTGTCGTGAGAAAGGTCCAGCACTGCTATTTGGGCATTCTTGATTTCGGTGGAGATGGCAAAGCCAAACAGGGTTACCAAAACAATGGGCATCCCAAACAGGATAATCAGAGTCCGCCTGTCGCGAAAGATGTGCTTGAACTCTTTGTTTACAAATGCTATAAATGTTTTCATTTGTTTATAATTTTGTACTTCATTGTACTTTATTCTTTTATGTTTTGTCACCTGCCCCCGCCCGAACGACATTCAGTCGGGCGGGCGTACCATACGGTACCTGCCCGAATGTGGTCAGGCGGGCGTTCGGGCGGGCAATTTTCGGCTGCGCCATCGAAAATTGCGTCCAAACAGATTTGATTTTTCTTTATACCCGGGGTTGCACCCCGGGCTATTAATATTTGACCCCTACGGGGTCTTTTAATCATTCTCAGATGTGTTTTAAATTACCTATGGTTGTTTCATCTGTTTGTTATTTGGTTGCTTCGCTGTTTAAACCTGACAGGTTTGTCTGTCACGATTAATAAACCTGTCAGGTTTAGTCAGCTGGTGGCTGTTGGTTTGGCTCCCTTGCCAGTTTAATAAACACTTCATCCATATTTTTTGAATCATATTTTGTTAGCAACTCATGCAGGCTGCCAATGGCCGCAATTTTTCCTTCCACCATCATCGAAATACGATCGCAATACTCGGCTTCGTCCATGTAATGGGTGGTCACAAAAACGGTGATGCCATCGGCAGCAGCTTCGTAAATCAAATTCCAAAACTGGCGACGCGTAATGGGATCAACCCCGCTGGTAGGCTCATCTAAAAAAACAATTTTAGGATGGTGCAAAATGGCTACCGAAAAAGCTATTTTCTGTTTCCACCCCAGGGGGATTTCGGCAATCAGCGTGTTTTTAATCTCCTTTAAATCCAAGCGTTCCAGCATTTCATCGGTTTTGCGCGAAATCTCATCTTTGCTTAAACCGTAAATACCCCCATAAAACCGAATGTTTTCGTACAGGGTTAAATCTTCGTACAACGAAAACTTCTGGCTCATGTAGCCAATATTTTCCTTGAGCTTGTCGCGCTGCTTTTTAATATCAAAACCGGCTACCATGGCTTTACCTCCGCTGGACGAAAGAATGCCGGTCAGCATTTTAATGGCTGTGGTTTTTCCCGCGCCATTGGCACCCAGAAACCCAAATATTTCGCCTTTGTTTACCTCGAAGCTGATGTGGTCGACAGCGGTAAATTTACCGAAGGTTCGGGTCAGATTATTGGCAACGATAACTTTTTCTTCTGTCATGATACTATCTCCTCGGTTGACATAAGTTCCATAAACACATCTTCAATGTGGGCGCGGATGATTTCGATGCTGATGATTTTTACCCCATTCTGATTCAGGTGAGCTTCTATCATGCTCCTGTTTACCTGTTCGCCGGTGGCCAGGTGTATTGAGTTTCCAAACGAAAAAGCTGAAATCCGGTGACTAAACGTATCGAGCACCTTGAGCGTCCGGTAATTGTTTTCCGAAACCACTTTCCATAGGCGATGCGGGTATTCGTGGGCAATTTTTTCAGGAGTATCAATCTTTAATATTTTTCCTTTTTGAACCAGCGCCACCTCGTCGCACAGTTCGGCATCCCCCATAAAAGGAGTGGAGACCAGTGTGGTAAGCCCTGTTTTTTGCAAGTTTTTAAGGATACTCCAAAAATCGCGTCGCGAAACAGGATCGACACCGGTAGTGGGTTCGTCCAACAGCAGTATTTCGGGTTTGTGAATCAGGGCGCACGAGAGCGCCAGCTTTTGTTTCATGCCTCCTGACAAATCGCCGGCACGCCGGTGTTTAAAAGGTTCAAGCATGGTGTAGATATCCTTGATAAGATGATAGTTTTCTTCCACGGTGGTGTTAAAAACCGTGGCAAAAAATTTCAGATTTTCTTCCACACTTAAATCCATGTAAAGCGAAAACCGTTCCGGCATATAGCCTACCCTTTTTCGAATCTCTTTGTAATCAACCACCGAATCGAAACCGGCCACGGTAGCTTTTCCACCGGTGGGCTTGAGCAACGAGGTAAGGATTCTGAAAAGCGAGGTTTTGCCTGACCCGTCAGGACCAATCAATCCGTAAAGCTGACCCTTGTCAACCGAAAAACTGATGCCGTCAAGGGCACGGACATTACCATAACTTTTGCTGATTTTTTCGATGTTTATCATCAATCCTTAGTTCAAATTCAAATTGGCAGGCATTCCTATTTTCAGGATTCCGTCTTTGTTAGCCACTTTTACTTTGATAGCATAAACCAGGTTGCGCCGCTCCTCTTTGGTTTGAATTTGCTTGGGGGTAAACTCTGCCTGACTGCTTATCCACGTGATGGTTCCGGTTAAGGATTGGGTTCCCTTCAGGGCATCAACCTCAATGCTTACCTTTTGATTGAGCTTTATTTGTGAGAGCTGGGTTTCCGACACGTAAGCTTTCAGGGTGAGTTCGTTTACGTCCTGAATGGTGTAAAGTGGTTTTCCGGGGGCAACAAACTCGCCGGCTTTGACAAAATTAACCAACACGGTACCTTTGACGGGGTTTCGTACCAAACATTTTGAGATCATGTCGTTGGTTTGACTGATTTGTGCTACCAGACTTTGCTTTTCGGCCAGCACAGCGTTTCGCTGCACGCTGATGTTGTCGATTTTTTGTTTGGTAATAGACACTTGCGCGTTGATGTCGTCGAGTTGTTTTTTGGTGGCAGCACCATCTTTGTACATTTTACGGATGCGCTTTTGGTTAATCTTTAACAAATCGAGTTGCTCTTCCAATACCGAGCGTTGGGCTTCCACGTTTTCAGCTTTGCTGTCGATGGTTTGTATGCCGGCCAACAACACCTGTTTTTTTAAATGGAACTGTGTGGTATCGATAATGGCTACCAGAGCACCTTTGTTAAGTTGTTTGCCTTCTTCAACCTGGTAGCTGACTAGTTTGCCGGCATTTTCGGCAGAAACAACCACGGCATCATCTTCAAAATTTCCGTAGGCATCAGGGGTTTCTTCCGGGGTGCACGCGTTTAGCAAAGCGATGCCAAGGAGCAAGATCAGGGGTTTTAAAATGGTTTTCATACTATTAATTTATTATGTGTTCTGTTTTTGTTACCCCGGGTTAATCCCGATAGCTATCGGGACGGGGCTATTGATATTTGACCCCTTCGGGGTCATGCCAAAACTGACATTTATTGCTTCATCCCTTTGGCGTATTGATAATTGAGTTGAGCGGTAACCAGCATCAGTTTATCTATTTCGGCGGTGAGGCTGGCACGCTTCCACTCGTTAAAAAGCTTCAGAAATTCCACGGAGGTGATGGTTCCATTTTTCATCTGGCTTTCAGAAGCTTTGTAAACATCTTGTTTAAGTTTTACAATCTCGTGGTCAAGTTCGATTTGCTTTTTATATCGGTTTATTTCAGAAAGGTGTTGCTGCTCCTCCAACGACTGCTGTCTTTCAAATGTAGCACGGTTCTCCTGAATCAACTGTTGCTGCAAGGTAACCTGTTGTTTTTGTTTTTTGAACAGGTTCCAATCGAAAACCTCCCAGGTAAACTTGGCACCAATCATGTAGTAGCCATGTAAATCAGTGTTCATGAAGTCGTAACCGGGACGGCCATATCCTGCTTTGCCAAACGCCATAAACTTGGGCATGCGGTTGGTTTTTAAGGTTGACAAGGTTGAACCCGCGTAGGTAAGTTGGGCATCCAGCAACGCTAACTCGGGACGGGTTGTGTTATTTATTTGGGTAACGGCAGGCTCGGTAAAGCGATAACTTGTGTCCAATGATAAACCGGTAATAAGGTTTAACGATTGGACAACGTTTATTCGTGACGAATTTACTTTTATCAACTCTTTTTTCAGTTTGAGCTTTTCAGCCATCACATTATCCAGTTCACTTTTTAAAAGGGTACCGTTTTCGTATGCCGAGCGTAATATTTTGATGTTTTTCTCCAACTCTTTAATAGAAAGTTGTAAAATAGCATCACTCTTGTTCAGATAAAGATAGTTGGTGTAGAGTTGATTGATTTTACCGATAAGTCCGTACGTTTCAACATTGAGCTTCTGAATTTCAACATCATTAGCGGCATATCGCGATGCTTTGTTTGATTTGATGGCACCACCATCCCAAATGATTTGGTTTACTCCCAGTTCAACATTGTAATTGTCGTTGGGAAAAACGGGAAAAAACCCGGGCATGGTAGGAACATCAGGAAATGTAACCACCTCCGACTGATAGATTGCCTGTCCGGAAAGGTTAAGTTTTGGAAGCCAGTTTTTATTCAGCGTTTCATCAATAAGCTGCCGTTGCTGGGTGATGGTAAGTTGCTTTTTAAAAGCCGGCCAGTTTTGCCTGGCAGCACTCACACACGAGTCGAGGGTGATTTGCTGCCCCAAAACCATAAAGGGGGCTAGTACTATTAATAGAAGGAGTTTCTTCATGTGTTTATTTTTTAATGGCTTTAATAATAAATTGTGAAACCTCTTTTTTGCGAGCTTCCATTAATTGCTGATAAGCGGCCTTGTCGTTGTTTAATAAAATACCGGTTATAATAGGCGCGGCCACAAACGGAAAAGCAGAAAGGGAAATGACATTAATGATCAATTGCCCGGGGGCAATATCAATTATTAACCCGCTATGGACTGCTTCCTTTATCTTTTGCTTCAAGGGTTCAAGGTTCAGACCGGATGCCTTGAAAAGCTTCAGTACTCTTTCCGGGTTATTGTTGATTTCATGGGTGATAAAGCCCGGAATCCGGGGGTGTTTGATTAAAAAATCGATGTAAGCGGCCACAAATTCTTCCAGACCGGCAAAAAAATCGGTGCTTTCGTTAAACGATTTGGTTAAATTAGGGATAAACAGATTAATGGCTTTTTGAATAATGAGTTGAAACAAGGCATCTTTGCTTTTATAATAATAGTGCAACAAAGCCTTATTGATTCCTGCCCTGTCAGCAATAGACTGCATGCGCGCACCGCTGTAGCCCCTTTCTTCAAACTCAATGGTGGCCGCGTCGAGTATTTTATTGCTGGTATCTTTGTTGTAATTCATGCGGCAAAGTTAACCAAATAGTTAAATTTAACCGTATGGTTAAGAAATTTTTTTATTTTTTTTATCTTAATCAAAGAAGTTAAAACCTTGCAGATGATTTAACCGGCAGTACTATTCAGTAACAACAAAATTTACATGGTCATTTATTATTAGCCTGGCACCTTCTTTCAGGTATAGTTTATGGATTTGCGTATGGCTGTTTACTTTAGGGTAAAACATATAAAATACAGGTTTAGGAATGGTAACGCTATCCGACTGCTGTGGTGTTGCATTATTTGACCAATTGCTTGCCGTTTGCCACACCTTGCTGGTTGAGCCTTTCCAATATATCCCAAATTCGTAAACACCCATGTCAGGATTTTCCAGCAACGGAACTGGGGTTCCCTCAAAATCTTCCGAGGCTAAAATGTTTGTTCCCATATCAATACATGGCGAAGTCGCGCTTAAATGATAGTCGTCGCTGGCCTCGTTAGTAAATTGCGGGTTCGCTGCCATATTATCCTGCATCGCGTACCCATCAATTCCGTTAAGAACATTAAAGCCGGAAACAGTATACAGGCTGTCTCTAAATTGGCAGGTTTGCTCTGTGGTTGGGTTATAGATTAAATTGTTCAAAAATGAGTTGTCATAAGTTTCCTGGTACAGATTGGTTTCAACCACCAGGCTTTTCCCTTCGGTTACATTGCCGCAACGATGAATAATATTGTTTCGGATAATATTGTGGTGGACATCGTGTTCGTTATTCCCTGAAATACGAAAACCAGGGCCTTCCGTATTGATGATTATGTTGTTTTCGTATATATTGTGCGCCACTTCTAATTGGCCATACCCTTGCAGCTCGATGCCGGCATCCACCACCTCGGTTACCAACGGTGAGTCAGCAGTACCTTTTATTATGTTGTGATGAAAGTGGTTGTATTGACCGTTCAACTGGGATTGAACCGAGGTGTTAATAATTTGATTGTTATAGAATTCGTTGTTTGTTGCATTATCAACACCAATTCTTCCGCCATAACATATATCGGGAGAGGAGCAATAATTATCATGGACCGAAATACTATCCACTTTTATATATTGCCCGCCATCGAAATTCATGCTGGCGTGCCCCCAGTTTTTTAAATAGCAGTTTTTAATTTCGCTATTGGCCAATGCCTGTACAAAAATGCCATCGCTGCAACCTCTGTCGGAAGTACCACTATAAATGCCTGCCATTGAGTAATCGAACTCAAAAAATGAGTTAACAGTACAATTATTGATGACCACGTTGTGAGGATACTCGGAAGGGGTAGAAGAGCCCGAGTTTAAAACAACACCGTTTCTACTGTATTTACCCAGATTCATACTATCGATAACGATATTGTTTGTATTGGAATTGATAAAAAGAGCCGTCCACCCTCCCTGTAAATCGAGGTTGCAAATAGTAACATTGCTTGCATAGCCAATGATTAAGGGAAAGTCTGTTGCGTATTCAATGGTGGTTGCTCCATTGGGGTCGATGGTTGAGTATAGGAATAAATCATGGCTTCCTTCGTCGTACCGCCAAAAAAAGTTGATACCATCCAACTCCGATTGTATGTTGGCTCTTAATTTTTCCACACCATTAATCAGCATCCGCCCGGGATTTTCTGCCGGCGGATTATTTGCTTTCCAAACATTCCCCCCAATACTTGTCCATGTATGGTTTTGATTTATAATGGAATTAATAACGGGCTTACTACCGGTGCCATAGGCTCCATATACTATATTGGTTAGTGATGTTCCTTCAATATTTTCGATATAGAGCCTGCTGCCATTCCATGTTTCATTTCGTTTAAACAGGATGGAATCGCCGGCCACAAAGCCGGTTGATTTAGCATTTACCTTATCAATGGTTTTCCAAGCTGTTGCGGGACTTGTTCCTGCCCACGAATCATCTCCCGAAGTAAAATCCACATAATATTTTATTCCCCTTTGTTGTTCAATTTCATGCAGACTTAAAGCGTAGTTAAAAATTTTTACTTCGTCAATTAAACCATTAAACGAGTAAGTGGTTGTATCCAGCGCCCCAATGAATATTTTTGGGTAGGCGGTTCCCAGTACGCCGTTTGCCTGTTTGCTTTTAACCTCTTGGGCATCAATAAATAATTTGGCCACCCTACCATCGTAAGTAAAGGCCACATGTGTCCAGCTGTATTGAGGTATTGAATCCTCTATGTTTGCCCGAACCCATCCGGCAGTAAACGAAGTATCGCTTGTATTTGCCGAGTAAAAACCAATCTGACCCGAATTGTTAACACCCAATTTCCAGTCGTTGTTTCGCCCAATAAAAACCTGCTCCGGTTCATTTACATTGGGCCCTTCCCAGTAAATCCAGGCCGACAGGGTGATGTTCATCTCTATGTTCAGGCTGTTGCTTGTATCAATTTCGATATAGTTATTGTCTGCTGTAAAGTCGGTGGCTTCATTTATTTTACCAGCAATAGAAACGGGGGAATTTACCATAGTGCCAACATTATCAAAATCGGACAAATCATTTAAAGTGGTTCCGGTAATGTCGGCTGTGTCCATGGTCCAATAAGCCATTTCACGTTTACTCAAAAACAGATTATTTGAAATTACCTGTACCGGTGTGGCAGGATTGGTATTATTGATAACAAATCCCGAAACCGTATTATTAAATCCGTAGTTGTTATACAAACGATTGTTTCCCCCGGAATTGTACATAAAATTAACCAGATGTGATCCGGCAGGCATGGGATTATCGTAAAAATAGTTGTTGAAAACCCAATTGTTTTCACCATGTCCGTTGGCGTGAAAGTAAATAATTCCATCCCGGGTTTCGTCGCCATGAAGATGTTGGTGGTCTTGCTGAGCAAAAATATTGTGATGGATGGAGTTGTCCGGACTCCCGATTAGTATTCCGTTGTTTTCAAAATAATTGTTCTTGATTGTCGAGTAGCCACAATCCTGCGCAACATAAGTAAGTTCAATGCCATACCGGGCATTGTTTTTAAACTTACACCCTTCCACCTTCATGTTTTTATAACCCTTTGCTGACCCTTGGTTTGGTTCAAAATCGATGCCTGATTGCGGATCAGTGCCATTGGCATGAATAAATTCACAACCTTCAATAATAAAGTTTTCGCCGGATATGACACTCATGTTGTTTCTAAAGCCATTTTTCAAAATACAATTGTGCATTTCAAAATCAGTCATTTGAGTTTGTCCCTGATTTTCGTGAACAACAATGTATAAGTTATCTACAGGCGAATTAATCAATTTCAGGTTTCGCAACCTGGTTCCGTCCGAGGCACCGTCAATAAACAGCACATCGGTTCCCGAAGTTTCAACGGTAGGGTTTCTTGTATCGCGGTTGCCATCAATGGTTAAATTGCTGAGGGTTACGTTTCTCGATTCACTTAACCTGATTCCCCAGTGATTCCAAGTCAAAGGGGTGCCATCTTGTATTTTAATGGTTGCTTTGGAGGTGTCAGAAGATGTAACCGTGTAAGTATATGTTGCCGGAAAAGTGTTAAAAGTTAATCCTTGCGAAATGATGTATGTTTTGCCTGAAGTAAAATAAAGTGTTCCCCCGGTTCCTCTCAAATCCCAGATGGCATTTTGAATTGCCGTGTAATCATCGGTAATTCCGTCGCCCACCGCACCGTAATCATCAACCGAATAGCTCTGTGAGAACAAGCCGTTGGAAAAGATAATAGCAAAAAGAACCGGAAATATTGTTTTTATGATTTTGGTATTTA
>JANTGU010000050.1 GCA_024762735.1 Bacteroidales bacterium
AAAATACCTGAAATCGAGATGAGGGCCGGTAGCCAGGCCTGTGTGGCCCACGTATCCAATCAACTGACCCTGTTTTACATGTTTCCCTACTGTCATGCCTTTGGCAAAACCACGCAAGTGCATGTAAGTGGTTGTGTACGTGCTGTTATGCTTTATTTTTAGATAGTTACCACCGCCCCGTTTTTGGTATCCTCTTTTAATGATAATTCCATCTCCTACCGAATGCACCGGGGTTCCTTCGGGGGCAGCATAATCAACCCCGTGATGGGGACGACGAATCTTTAACACCGGGTGATAACGGCTGTTGCTAAAGCGGGAACTGATCCTGGTATATTTTAACGGCGCTTTTAAAAAGGTCCGTTCCAGGCTGTTTCCCTCTTCATCAAAATAATCACCCTGACCATTTTGCTCAAAATAGAAAGCATACAAATCTTCACCGCCATGGTGAAACATCGCAGCTTTTATTTTATCAATGTAAGCGGGCTTGCCTTCAATATACGCTTCCTCATAAACCACCTTATAGTGGTCTTTTTTCTGTAACCCGAAAAAATCAATGGCCCATGCATATACTTCTGATAAATCGTTAGCAAGATTGGGGTCGATGCCGGCAGCGGTCATGGAATTCCACAACGATGTTAAAATAGTTCCACTTGCAGCCTCCTCTTTGGTAACAAGTTGTTTTTTCTCAAGCGTAGCAAACACTGTATCATCCAGGTGATAAACCACGAAATCAACCCTGTTTATCTCGTACACGAAATAGAGTGGTTTTTTAAGTGAGTCGTTGGATTGCATCATAACATACCTGTTGCCTCTTCGAATCTTCCTTACATCAAAAACCTGTCGTGTACCTTTCGCCAGCTTGTCAATAGTAGCGTAACTAACATTATACCTCAGTAAAATATCAGATAAAAACTCATTTTTCTTAACCATGGCACTATCCACCAGCAGCGAGTCAACATTAATACCGTAAGCTATTTTGGGCTGTGGTTGAGCAATGGTTTCCTGCGGCACCGACTGCTTGGCATCATGCCGATTATTCTGGCAGCTCGCCCAAAAAAGTACCATTAACAAGGCCGGGATTACAAACAATTTACTCTTGATCATACATAAAAAATATTAGCCTGCAAAAGTAACAGATATTATTACAAGTTATTGTCATAGATATAAGTTAAATCAAGCCGTATGATGGGAAAAAAGGAGTGACTACTTTCTGCCTGCTACTGGCAAGTGTTAACGAACCATAAGATAATGCTCCTTAAAAACTGAACACAACTGCCTTTGTTATCCCCTTTGGGGATTCCATTAAAACAGCTGTGTCGTTTTGCGCAAAGGATAAACCATGTACGCCCAATGCCCGGGTTGATGCTTGTAATTATCGATGTTTCTGAGCGTAGTCGAAGCCCAATTTCAAAGCTTTCAGGTTCAAATTTATCAAATCCTCTCCCTTTTTGGCAAAGATTTTGCGAATAGCTTGTTCGAGCGACTGATACTTAATACCAATAAAAGGTGCCGAAGCCCCCAGAATTACAATATTTGCTGCCCGTATAGAACCTGCTTCTTTGGCAGTTTTTTCGGCATCAATGGTGATGTAGCGCGGCAGCTTCCATATCTCCTTCAATAAATCTTCTATGGCCGGATAATCGGGAATATTGGCAAACGGGTTCATGCTTGTTATCAGCCAGCCCGTATCTTTGTTTAACATGTTAACATAGCGAAGTGACTCCATGGGTTCGACAGCAATTACCATATCGGCTTTCCCCGCTGCTATAAGGTCGGAAGCGATGGGTTTTGACGATATCCGCAAGTGTGCCTGTACATCGCCGCCACGCTGGCTCATCCCGTGAACTTCCGATTGTTTCAGGTAAAGCCCTTCCAACAAGGCTGCTGTTCCAATGGTGGCAGCGATGGTAAGAATTCCCTGACCACCAACACCCCCTAATATGATATCTTTTTTCATACGATTTTAATTATGTATCTTACTAATATTTTGTTTTTTTGTTTTGTCATGATTTTTTCATGCTCCCCTTCGACAAGCTCAGGGCTAACGCGAAAAAAATCACGCCAAAACGGATTCAATTTTTCTTTATACCCGGGGTTTCACCCCGGGCTAATAAGATTCGACCCCTACAGGGTCGGGTAATCAATCCCCTGTATATCCTTAGACCATCATGGATGTTTCATCTGTACAATTTAAAAGCTATTTTTTGTTACGCTTTGCAGCCGCCTTGAGCTTCATTCGTTTCGACAATGTTTGAACGCACTCCCTACGAGGAATGATAACCGAAACACCTTTGTAAGCAATCTCCTCTTTATAGATCGCCAGGTTTTCATCGTGCAAACGCCTTAACGGCTTCACCACTCTTATGTGCTCCTCTTCCACGCCAATTCCTTTACAAATATCTTCAATGCGTCCCAAAGCAGCCGAATGCTGCCCGCCGGTCATCCCCACGGTAGCATTATCGAGAATAAAAACCGTGATAGGAACCTGTTTAACCACGGCATCCAGCAAGCCCGTCATACCCGAATGGGTAAAAGTAGAGTCACCAATAACCGCGATAGAAGGCGAAAGCCCCGCCTCGGCTGCACCTACTGCCATGGTAATGGAAGCTCCCATATCCACACAGCTGTCAATCGATTCGAGTGGTTTTAATGCACTCAGAGTGTAGCACCCAATATCCGAAAAAACATGGCCTCTTCCGTAAGGTTTCATGGCATCATTTAAAGCTTCAAAGGAATCGATATGCGGGCAACCGTCGCACAACACGGGCGGGCGGCCTTTAATCACCGAAGGGATTTCAAATCCTTCCTCAACCTCTATTCCCAAAGCCTTAGCCACTAAATTAGGATTAAGCTCTCCGGCACGGGGCAGGCTTCCTTCCATGCGCCCTCTGATTTTTTTGCCTCTATTTAGCAAGCCACGCAACAATTCTTCTACCAATGGAGCTCCCTCTTCCAACACCAGGATTTCATCCACCGCTTCATAAAGCGTATTTACCATGGCCGAAGGCACCGGATACTGCCCGATTTTCAGCACAGGATAAGGAACCTTTCCATCTTCAAAATTCTCGATAAGATAGTTGTAGGCCAGTCCACAGGCAATGATACCAAGACTTTTATCATTACCATCGTAAAAGGCGTTAAAACCCGATGACTCACCGTCAGATTCAAAAGCCGACTGCTTGCCCAGCAACCCGCTATAACTTTTTCGAGCCATGGAAGGCAACAGGATAAACTGGTTATGATTGCCGGGAAGGTGCATCTCGTTTTGCGGAATTTGCTCTTTGCGCACTACCCCTGATCGCGAGTGTGCCAGCCTGGTGGTTACCCTAATCATGACCGGTGTCCCAAATTTTTCGGAAAGGGTGAGGCCATAGTAAGCCATATCGTAAGCTTCCTGCTGATTGGTGGGCTCCAGCACGGGAATCATGGCAAATTTTCCGTAGAAACGAGAATCCTGCTCATTTTGCGAAGAGTGCATCGAGGGGTCATCAGCCGATACAACCACCAAACCTCCGTTGGTACCGGTAATGGCTGAGTTCATAAATGCGTCGGCAGCCACATTAAGTCCCACGTGTTTCATACAAACCATGGCCTTTTTACCGGCGTAGGACATACCTATGCCGGTTTCCATGGCTGTTTTTTCGTTGGCCGACCATTCCGATTTTATTCCTAACTCTTTTGCTTCTTTCGATGCCTGAATATATTCGGTAATCTCGGTGGAGGGTGTTCCGGGATAGGCAAACACCCCGGACAGCCCACCGTCGATGGCTCCTTGGGCGATCGCCTCATCCCCTAATAAAAGTATTTTATCCATTGTATATCAATTTTTTATTTATTTTTTCTTCGACGCTCAAAATTAGAAAAAAACTCTCTGCAAACGTTTGAATAAAAGAAATCTATAATGAATTTAAATTGAATGACAACAAATACTATTTTAGCAAAAAATCAGTTATGAATTTTCTTGCCCATGCCCATCTCTCCGGAAAAAACAACGACTTAATGGTTGGCAATTTTATTGCAGACGCGGTAAAAGGCAATGCATCCTTAAAATATTCCGGTGACATATTAAAAGGTATCACGCTTCATCGGCAAATCGATACTTTTACTGATGCACACCGGCTACACAGGCAAAGCAGAAATTTGATACGGGAAGATTTCGGAAAGTTTTCGGGCATCGTGGTGGATATTTATTACGATCATTTTTTAGCGGGAAACTGGCACGTTTACTCGGAAGAGCCGCTTGGTAACTTTACATCATGGGTTTACAAAGAACTCTCGAAACGATGGATGATTGTTCCCGGTCACACCAAACGAATATTGCCTTTTATGATATCACAAAACTGGCTTTTAAACTATGCTAATTTCAAGGGACTTGAAAACGTGTTTAACGGGATGGATCGACGTACCCATTATATTTCGGGCATGCAAAATGCCGTTGGGGTTCTTAAAAAAAATTATCAACCGCTTCAGGATGACTTTACTGCTTTCTACGCCGAACTGATACAATATGTTGACAGTCTGAATATAGTTTCGTGATAAAAAAAAGGCTGCCCCAAAAAGGAGCAGCCAACCCTAAAAACAGCTTATATGTTCATCGTTAAACGAACAAGAAAGGGACTAAAAATTAAATCTTTCCATCAGGTCAACAACGCGTGTCGAGTATCCCCACTCGTTGTCGTACCAGGATAATACTTTTACAGTTTTGCCTTGAACCATGGTAGCACTGGCATCATAAATCGACGAGTGCGAATTATGAATTACATCAACCGAAACAATAGGATCTTCGGTATATTCCAACACCCCTTTCATGGGGCCCTCGGCAGCCTCTTTCATGGCGGCGTTAATTTCGTCAACCGAAGCTTCGGTTTTCAAATTTACCACCAGGTCAACCAACGATCCGGTAGGAGTAGGTACCCTTACTGCCATTCCGTCCAATTTTCCATTCAGATCAGGAATAACCACACCCACGGCTTTGGCAGCACCGGTAGTGGTTGGAATTTGTGAAACAGCAGCCGAACGGGCACGACGCAGGTCGGAGTGGGGAGCATCTAATATACGTTGGTCGTTGGTGTACGAGTGAATGGTAGTCATTAACCCGTTTTCAATACCAAAACGATCGTTCAGCACTTTGGCAATAGGAGCCAAACAGTTGGTAGTACATGAGGCGTTTGAAACACACTCGTCTTCGTCGCGTAGTTCGTTATCGTTAACACCCAACACAATCATGTTGTCAATGGCATCTTTAGCGGGAACGGTGAGAATAACTTTTTTAGCACCATTTTTAAGGTGATCGCCGTATCCACCTTTGTTGCTTTCGCGTGAACGGAAGATACCGGTCGCTTCCACAACCACGTCAGGAGTTTTCTGCCACTTGATATTCAATGGTGAACGCTCGGCAGTAACAGGAATTTCCATCCCGTTAACGATTAACGCGTTTTCGTTGTAACTTACTTCGCCATTAAATCTACCCTGTGTAGAGTCGTATTTTAACAAATGAGCCAGTGTTTTAGTATCGGTTAAGTCGTTGATTCCGATAACCTCCATATGTCCTCTTTCCACGGCAATTTTAAAAACGTTACGACCAATGCGACCGAAACCGTTAATGCCAATTTTTATTTTTTCCATAATTCAATCTAATTTATTATCAATTAACTTTTCAAAACTTAACTTTCAGCTATCTTTGTGTAATCAATTTCGTTGCTGTGTTATTTTTTGTATTTCTAAAATCCATTGCAAAAATACATACAACTTATCGGTTAACCCCTAAAATCGCCCCATTATGGACAAAAAATTTGTTTCAAAAGCCCTCGAAGCGAACCTTGCCGAAACCCGCTATAAAGACATAAAAATACCTGTTAAACACCTGAATTTTATAAACTTATCTAAGAAATACTATGGTATAAACAAGCGTGCAAACGATTGCATGATTGAGTACCAACACCCGTTTTCGAACCGCAAATTTGTTATTGAGCAACTGCGCCAAATTTTATTAACCGATTACTGGTTTTACATCAATCTTGAAAATGCCGAAACGGCCTTTTTTATCCCGCTGGAACTGCTAAAAAATCTGTTGGTCGAGGGTGACAACCGCGACCATCACATCATGATTATCAGAACCCTGCTGGAGTTTGCTAAAAAACTCAATAAGGAAGGACGCGATTTTACTCATACTTTTCAGTTTATATACGATGTTTTCGATACCGGGTTTAAGAGCGACCCGCTGAGTTACATCGTGGCATCGAAATACTTTAAACGTTATCTGAAAGATTTTAACAATGAAGAGATTTTTAGGAAAAGACGTCTGAGCATCACTAAAAAGATATTTCTGGCTTCCATCGACTACTGGGAAAAAACCAGCGCTATAGAAGAGTGGCTCGACAACAAGCAGGATTTACTTACGGTTAAAACCAAAAAAGTTACTGAATTTATTGGGAAGGAGTGGTTTTATAAAATCAGAAGCGAAGCCATGGACAAAGCATCGTGGGACGACCTGATTAACCAGGTTCCTGATTACGATATGATTGCCGACCGATTCAACAGCGCCATCGATCTGTTTCCTAATTTTATTGAAAAGTTTTATTTCATCTTCTATCTGCTTCAGTTGCCGGGCATGAGCAGTCATAATGAGCGTCTGATATGGCGCATGAACAGCATTTTGGTACAAACCATGGAAGAGCTTAAAGATGATGACTTAATTATTTTTATCAACGAAGTATTTACTTACGCCTACGATTTTAAAAAAACCAACACCTCCTCGGTATTAGACACGCTGCTCACCTTAGGTAAAAAAGTCTTCGATATCGATCAATCAGGCGACAAATATTTGCTGGGCTATTTTGAAGACAAGATGATTGACTTTGGTTTTGAAACCCCCGGCATGGTGTATGTTGACGAAAACTGGCAACTTGATGTCAACCCAAACCATATTAAAAATATCAGGGTTTGGCTTGAACTGATTGAGTACTCGCAACCCTACATGGAAAAACTGCTTTCGACCTTAATTGTAAACCTAAAGCTTGGCGGTATTTTTATCAGCGATACCGATTTGTTTCAGCGCGACATAACTGCCATATTAAATTCAAATGTGGCACCTTATTATAAAAAGGTGAAACAGCTTACCCGCATCTTCCCCGTCTATTTTAATGAAATTGGTGCCGAGGGCGAAATCAGACAGGTAACCACCACCATGGATGAAATCTCGCATCGCGAAGACAAACTGGTTCATTTTTTACGCAAACAGGTGCACACCGAAAGTAACAACACCCTAATCGATTTAACCTGGAAAATTTTTAAATTCTGGTATGATGCCGATTTAAAAGCATTAAAGAACAGCCTTCCCGAAAACGTCTATCATTCTATCGACTTAAACAGCAAATGGTTTGCCCCCATTCATAACATGGTAGTACAGCTTTGCAATCTCCACCATAAAAAGCCCGAAGAGTTGCTGGTGACCAAATTAAAAAAGCTTGATATCATGCTCGAAAAACTCCCGGGGGACAACAATTTAGACAAAGAACGGCTGCGTGACATGGTGGCATTGTACGCCCATCTTAAAGAAAAATACTCATTCGACACGGTGGATATTGTCAAGCTTTTAAAACGCTATTCCTATCTTGAAGAGAGCAAAATCAACCAACTTCAAAAAGCGCTCGACAAAGATGATTTTGAAACATCACTGCAACTTATCTATGGTTTCATGACCCAGCTAAAAGAAATTATTTTTAATCCCGAAACAAGCAAAGGCTGGGAAAACATTTATCACAAACGTCATATTGCCATTGGCATCCCTTCCATGTACGGGGTTTATCGCGAGCCGAAATTTGATGCCATGGGGCTTACTTTCAGGCTGGAAAAAGTGGCCACTCAGCTGATGGAAAAAGTAGTTCAAAACATTAACCTCGATTATATTTCGGCCAAAACCCTAAAAAACATCCTCACCATTCTTGAATATTTTAGCGAGGGTCTTACCCTGGACGGCGTTACCAACCAAAGTTTTAACTCGAACCTGAGAATGCTGAAGTACAGTTTAAGCTCCGATAGCTTTTCATTTCATCAATACATCAATATTTTTCAGTTTCTTAATGAGGATGTTCGCCGGACCATCATTAAATTCTTTTTAAAATCGTACGACGTGCCCCTTCGTCAGGTAATCCCCAAGCTGTGTAATCCCCAGGGCACCATGAGCAAAAAAGAGGAGATGGAGCTTGTCAACAAAATGTCGGAAGAGTTTTACCGGGACATCATTTCAGAGGCTTTTTTAATGCAGCCCCTCGACAACTTCGTATCCCGAATTTTGGAATCGCTACGAAGCATGAACGATAACATCAGCCTTGACATGATTAAAGAAATTATGTCGTATAACTCCGATCTGGTGATGAGCCCGCTGGACAAAAGAAATGTGAACCTCGACAATCAGGCTTTTTTAGGTTCAAAAGCCTATCACTTAAAAAATCTGACGCTTAAAAACTTCCCTGTTCCTGAAGGTTTTGTTATCACCACGGAAGTCTTCCGGCGCTATCGTGCCATCATCGCTCACGACGATTTGCGCAAAGAGATGCACGACATGATTAGAAACCACATCAAGAACATCGAACGAAAAACCGGCTACCAGCTTGGCAACAAGCAAAAGCCTCTGCTTCTTTCGGTACGCTCGGGAACAGCCATCTCGATGCCGGGTGCCATGGATACTTTTTTAAACGTGGGCATGAACGATGAAATTACCGAGAGCATTGCCAAAGACCCCGATCGCGCCTGGTCAGCCTGGGATTCGTACCGAAGGTTTTTGCAAAGCTGGGGCATGGCGCATGGATTGGAACGCGATGACTTTGATGATATCATGATTGGCTTTAAGGACAAGTTCAAAACCAAACTTAAAACCGATTTTAGTGCCGCTATGATGCGCGACATCGCCTACGCCTATAAGCAAAAACTGTATGATAGCAAGGTTGGTTTTATTGAGGATATTTTCGACCAGCTGATCACCACCATTAATCTGGTTTTCACCTCCTGGAACTCGGAACGAGCCAAAGTATATCGTGAGCACCTGCAAATTGCCGACGAATGGGGAACCGCTGTTATTGTTCAAAAAATGATATTTGGTAACCTGCATCAAACATCAGGAACCGGCGTGGTGTTTACGCAAAACCCCATACTGCAACAGCAGGGTGTAAACCTTTACGGCGACTACACCACACGCAGCCAGGGAGAAGACATCGTGGCAGGGTTAGTAAAACCATTCCCTATCAGCGCCAATCAGGTACAAAACGGGGATGTTAATCTCTCACTGGAAAAAAAATACCCACTGATCTATCAAAAAATTGACAGTCTTGCCAACGACCTCGTGAACAATCACGGATACAGCCCTCAGGAAATTGAATTCACCTTTGAATCGGACAACCCTGATGATTTGTACATCTTACAAATTCGCGACATGGACATGGCCTCAGATGGTGCCGTCCAGGTGTTTATCGACAGCCCCGAAAACATGAATCTTGCCGGCAGAGGCATTGGCATTGGCGGAGGAGCCATGAACGGCAGGGTGGCTTTCGACCTTGGCGATATGAAAGAGCTCAGAAAAAAATACCCTGATGAAAAAGTGATACTCATTCGTCCTGACACAGTGCCTGATGACATCGGGATGATATTTGAAACCGACGGGCTGCTGACAGCTCGTGGCGGTGCAACGTCACATGCCGCAGTTACCGCAGTACGACTAGGTAAAACAGCTATTGTTAATTGCTCAAAACTAAAAGTTTACGAAGACCATAAATACTGTAAACTAAACAAAATTACCTTTAAGGTAGGTGACAAAATTGCCATTGAAGGCTCACTGGGCAACATATTTAGCGGCCACTACTCCATCGAAGGAGAAACCGGCTACAAGCGGTTCAGTTTTTAACAAAAAAAGCCGGAGCAATTACCCCGGCTTTTTTTAAATCTAGTTATACTCTACCAGTAGTAGGAAAAACCAACACTGGGATTAATCCAGGTTTGCTGATCAGTATCTCTTGTTTTCCGCACCTTTTCAATGACCATTTATTACGCATTGGAATTCAGATGTAGTATTTCATTAATAGGTTAAAAAATTATCCGGATTTCAACTGATGTTTCAGGTTTAAACTTCAGTTTTTTATTTCTTCTGTAACTTTTTTTCAAAAAAAAGTTACCAAAAAAACTTCCGCTGCGCCCAAATTCCTAAAAACATAAACCCTACGCCTAAAACTTATGAACTCCTCCTTTTAATTGCCGAAGTAGCTCTGTCTTACTTTT
>JANTGU010000051.1 GCA_024762735.1 Bacteroidales bacterium
TTTTCTTTTTAAGAATAGGATTGTACTTCATCAGTTCCAATCGCTCTGATGTATTCTTTTTATTTTTCGTGGTAATATACCTGGATGTTCCCGGCATTCCGCTCTTCTTGTGCTCTGTACACTCCAGAATTACCTGTACTCTTGCGTCTTTACTCTTTTTAGCCATTGTTTTCCGCTTTAAAATTTGGTCGGCAAAAATAATGATTATTACCTTTAATACCTAATGTATTAGAAATTATTTTAAAAGTTTTTTTCATCAAGCTGCTGTTTATATCTTTTCAATGATTATCTGTTGTTGAATGAATGACTTGTTACAAGCAATTCTTATCGCCTATTTGAAATTTCAAAACAACTTCAATATTTCACCGTGCTGCTGCTTAGCCTGAGTTGTAATAAGATTAGCAAATCAAAAACTAAATTTTTAGCATGGTCTGTACATACGGTGTAATACCTGCAAAGAAAAATTCAACAGCAATCACCATGACAATTAAGCCCATCAGCTTGGTTAATATTTTAGTCCCCTGTTCGCCCATGAATTTCAAAATGCCCGAAGCACCCAACAACGAAACCAGAATGACCAGCGACACCAAAAGAATGGCAACTACCACCATCAGCTTGGTTGAATAGTCGGAAGCATCACCCATCAACACGATGGCATTCGTAATGGCTCCCGGGCCGGCAATCATGGGGATGCCCAGCGGGGTGATGGAGATATCATCGACATATTGCTCCACTTCATCCTCGTTAATTTTTATGCGCGAAAGGCGCGCGTTGAGCATATCGTATCCTACAATAAAAAATATCACGCCACCCACCACTTTTAAACCGGCTACCGAGATGCCAAAGAAGTCAAAAAGGTATCTGCCTGCAAAAGCAAAGATGAGCAAGGTAAACGTGGCCGTTAACACTGCTTTGATGGCCGTTTGGCGCTGTCTCTTCTTTGTCAGCGAGGAGGTCATGGTTAAATATACAGGCATGATTCCCAACGGGTTCATCAAGGTGAAGAACGAAGTAAAGTAGAGCAATATAACGGTTAAATGATTCATATGTGTTTGCTTGAAATCACTCCATTATAATTCGCTGATTTTTTGCTCTACCACCTCCATGATAGCATCACGACATTCACGGGTTTGGTTCATCACCTGTTCTGCTTTTTTAAGCAAGGATGAAGTAAACGCAGTATCTTTAATGCCGGTGGCATTGATTTTAACGTTCAGATAAGCACCCTCCACGGCTGTCATGGCACACAAGGCGCCAACACCTGCATCCGAAACCGAATTAGGGTTGCCGTTTTCAGCCATGGCCCGCATCACGTTAATGGATTCGTAGGAAGTTTGCATCACTTTGAAAGGAACTTCCATGGCATATTTCGAGGCGTCTTCGATGGCCTGCGCACGTGCCGCTTTTTCTTCATCTGTTTTCTTGGGTAAACCAAAAGCATCCATGATTTTGTTAAAGGCGTTGGTGTCTTCATCCACCAACCTCAACAATTCATCTTTAAACTTTTGCCCTCTGGCAGCCACTTCGCTAAACTCTTCCCAACGGTCATCCCAGCCCCGTTTATGGGCTGAAAGGTTGGCCACCATGGTGCCCAGTGATACGCCAAGTGCTCCCACGTAGGCGGCAATAGAGCCTCCACCCGGTGCCGGTGATTCCGAAGCGGTTTCGTTTGCTAAACCTTCGGCTGTCATATCTATCAGTTTTTTCTCATTGGGATCTTCCAATAAAAATTCTATGATTTTCTCTTTTGGCTTGAAAGGTTTTAAATCATCAAGTCCCATCGACTTGATGGCAATTTTGAGCAGTTCATCACGATCGACGCCTACCGAGCGCTTTTGCTTCCGCAGGAAATAGCGGCCGGCTTCGAGCATAGCTTCCAGCGGAATAAGCCCTACCAACTCTGATCCGGTAACACGAATACCGCGAGCATCAGCCTTTTTGCAAACTTCGTCAAAGGCAACATGAACGGGAGTAATGCTGATGTTGGTAAGGTTCATCGATATCTGGGCAACCCCATACTCTTCTATAAACCAACCTATGGCCTTGGTAGCTTTTAACGAACCCGGAATATTAACGGGCTTTCCATTTTCATCTTTAACAATTGTACCGGTGAGCGGATTTCCAATTCGTTTTACGCGGCCACGTTCGCGCACGTCGAAAGCAATGGCATTGGCACGACGGGTAGAAGTGGTGTTAAGATTCACGTTAAAGGCGACCAGAAAGTCACGGGCACCCACTGCCGTGGCACCGGTTCCAGCCACCCGCTCGTTAAACGCTGCCGGCCCGAAATCAGGCTTCCAATGCGGATCGGTCAATTTCTCTTTTAATCCTTCGTATTCTCCTTTTCTATTGTTGGCCAGATTTTGTCTCTCTTCTGTAAAAGCTGCATTTTCGTAACAGTACACCGGTATTTCCAATTCATTGCCAATTCTTTCGGCCAGCTTACGGGCATATTCAACCGTCTCTTCCATGGTAATTCCTGCCACCGGTACCAGCGGGCAAACATCGGTGGCGCCAAAGCGTGGGTGCTCTCCCTTATGATGGCGCATGTCAATAATTTCGCCGGCTTTTTTTACTGCCTGAAAAGCTGCTTCAATCACCTCGTCGGGGGTACCCACCATGGTGACCACAGTTCTGTTGGTGGCTGCTCCCGGGTCAACGTCCAGCAGTTTTACCCCTTCTATTTTTTCAATCTCATCCGTTATCTGTTTGATAATATTCATATCGCGTCCCTCGCTAAAATTGGGCACACACTCGATCAGTTTTCTCATGGATTTATTCTTTTAATTGGTGAGCAGCAAAAGTAAGAAAAAGAGTTACTACTTTTGATGCTGAATTTTGACGGATTGAAAATCCGAAGGAACATATGCATCCGGATTACAAATCCTGATGAGCGAATGGAGGGTAGGATAGAAGCTGGGGCGTCCGGATTACAAATCCGGACGAGCGTGCAGTAGCGAGAGAGTTTAAATTTGAAAAAAATATTTTATGACAAAAGTTGAATGGAAAGCCGGCAATATGCTTTACCCGCTTCCCGCGGTGATGGTGAGCTGCGGCACCAAGCCGGAAGATTACAATATTATCACCATATCGTGGGCGGGAACCGTCAACACGGACCCGCCCATGGTGTCCATATCGATACGGCCGTCACGGCACTCCTTTAACATTATTAAGGAGGCGGGTGAGTTCGTTATTAACCTTACCAACAAAGAGCTGGCCTTTGCTGCCGATTGGTGTGGGGTAAAATCGGGTCGGGATGTCAATAAGTTCAAGGAGATGAAACTCACACCCGTTCCCGCTTCAAAAATCAACACCCCACTCATTGCCGAATCGCCCGTGAATATCGAATGTAAAGTAAAACAGGTCATCGAATTGGGCACACATCATTTGTTTTTGGCCGAGGTGGTGGCTGTAAATGCGGATGAAAAGTATCTGGACAAAAGCACCAACAAATTTGATCTTCGGCAAACCGACCCCATTGCCTACCTTCATGGTAGTTATTACACACTAGGGGAGAATTTGGGACGATTTGGCTATTCGGTTCGTAAAAAGAAGGAGAAGAGAAAAGAGGCTGGTAAAGAGATTTAGGCTCACTTTATATCTTGTTATCTCGTGGGCTGGGGGAGGTGTTTCTGATGGTCGGGCTCTGCTCCTCAAAAGGTGCATGGTGAACGAAATAAAATCAGGAGATGTTTTAAGAAGTAACCTGCATATCCTTTTCCTGTTTTCAGCACCTTTTCAAATACCTTTTATAACGTATTGATATTCAAATGTTGTATTTCATTCTAGGGTGTTCACAATAAATCATCCGGATTTCAACTGATGTTTCAGGTTAAAGCGTAAGTTTTTTATTTCTTCTGTAACTTTTTTTCAAAAAAAAGTCACCAAAAAAACTTCCGCTGCGCCCAGATTCCTAAAAACATAATCCCTACGCCTAAAACTTATGAACTCCTCCTTTTAATTGCCGAAGTAGCTCTTGTTTTATTTTTAATTCTGTTGGTAAATCAAAGCTAATAGCATTCAAGTAAAAATTAGAAATCCATTCTACTTCGGCACTTAACGTCGTCGAACAGCATAAGTTTTTTAACGGCTCCGGGCTTATGTTTTCTTAACGGCATCTGGCCAAGGCGGCGTTCAGCCCTCCTCATAGTCGGCCTGATTTGGGTGGTTAAGTCGTCCCAACAAATCAAACTACAAAATTTATAAATCATGGACCCTGAAGGGGTCAAATAATAATAGCCCCGTCCCGATAGCTATCGGGATCAACCCGGGGTAAAAAGATAGAACAAACCGGTTTTGGCGGGATTTTTGCCACCTGCCCTGAATTTATGAAGGGTAGGAAGCAAAAATCGTGACAAAACATGAACTGTATCTAATATAAAGATACGTACAAGAGTCCTCTCTGAAAAAGAATTCTTTTGTTAAGTAAGTAGGATATGCTTGGGCGATTCCCGCCCGAATGGGCTGGCGTCCGGTCAGGCGGGGTTTCTTTTCGACAAAAGAAATGAGCATAAAAAAATCTATTGATGAGATTCCATTGCGTAAAACAAGGACTCAACCTGCCAAAAGGCGCTAGGTGAACGAAATAATGACAGGAGATGTTTTAAGAAGTAACCGGCATTACCCTTTGCTTTCCAGCAATTTTTCCAGTTCCGCTATCTCGTCCCGAAGGCGGGCAGCATCGATAAAATCCAAAATCTTAACGGCAGCCTGCATATCCTTTTTGTTTTTGGCGATGGCATCTTTTATGTCTTTTGCACTCATGTACTGAACCACGGGATCGGCTGCCACGGTGGCAAAGTCACGTTCAACATAGGCTTTAGGTTCTGCCGGCTTGTTGTCTGCTACGGCCGTTTGCCCCATGATGGCCTCCACCGACTTAACAATCTGTTTGGGGGTGATGCCGTGTTTTTGGTTGTAAGCCAACTGTTTTTCGCGCCGGCGTGTGGTTTCTTCCATGGTACGGCGCATCGATTCGGTTACCTTGTCAGCATAAAAAATAACCTTGCTGTTGACATTCCGGGCGGCACGTCCTGCTGTTTGGGTAAGAGAACGTTCCGAACGCAGGAAGCCTTCCTTGTCGGCATCCAGAATGGCAACCAACGCCACCTCTGGCAGGTCAAGTCCTTCGCGGAGTAGGTTTACGCCCACCAGCACATCGTATTTGCCAAGTCTTAAATCGCGCATAATCTCCACCCGGTCCAGGGTATCAACATCAGAGTGGATGTAATTGGTTTTTATGTTAAGCCTCACAAGATACTTTGTCAGCTCTTCTGCCATGCGCTTGGTAAGCGTGGTAACCAGCACCCGGTGGCCACTCTTCACGGTTTTATCCACTTCATCCAGCAGGTCATCCACCTGATTGTGGGCCGGTCGAACCTCGATAACAGGATCGAGCAACCCCGTGGGTCTTATCAGCTGCTCCACTACCACACCTTCTGATTGTTGCAATTCATAGTCGGCTGGCGTGGCACTCACGTAAATTACCTGCCCCGTCAGGCTTTCAAACTCATCAAATTTCAAGGGGCGATTGTCCATGGCCGATGGCAACCTAAAGCCAAACTCCACCAGATTTTGTTTTCTGGACCGGTCGCCTCCATACATGGCTCGTATTTGCGAAATGGTTACGTGGCTCTCGTCAATCACCGTGAGGTAGTCGTCAGGAAAATAATCCAGGAGGCAGAATGGCCGGGATCCGGCATCACGCCCGTCAAAATAGCGCGAATAGTTTTCAATGCCCGAGCAGTAACCAAGTTCCCGCATCATTTCGATATCGTACACAACTCTGTCTTCTAGCCTTTTGGCTTCCAAACCCTTGCCGATGGAACGGTAATAGTCAGCCTGTTTCATTAAGTCCAACTGAATTTCAGCAACGGCACTTTTAATTTTATCCTTTGAAGTGACAAAAATATTAGCGGGATAGAGCGCAATATCAGGCAGGGTTTCTATTCTTTTACCCGAAACAGGGTCAATCACCTCGATGCTTTCAATTTCATCGCCCCAAAAAATAATCCTGAAAGCATCATCGGCATAGACCGGAAAAACATCCACTGTATCCCCTTTAACCCTGAAGTTCCCACGGTTAAGCTCTATATCATTTCTGGAATAAAGGGCGTTAACCAAATCAAGCAGCAGCTTGTTGCGGCTTACCACCTGACCCTTTTTCAGGTACACTACCCCGTTGGTAAAATCATCGGGATTGCCAATGCCATAAATACATGAAACCGAGGAAACCACGATAACATCTCTTCGTCCCGATAACAATGCCGAAGTAGCACTTAGCCGCAATTTTTCAAGCTCGTCGTTAATCGACAAATCCTTTTCAATATAGGTATTGGTGACCGGCAGGTAGGCCTCGGGCTGGTAATAATCGTAATAGGATACAAAGTACTCAACTCGGTTTTCAGGAAAAAACTGTTTAAACTCACCATACAGCTGCGCAGCCAGGGTTTTATTGTGACTCAACACCAGCGTGGGACGGTTGAGTTGTGCTATCACGTTGGCCACGGTAAACGTTTTACCCGAGCCGGTTACGCCCAGCAACACCTGTGCCTTGTCGCCGCGATGAATCCCTTCCAACAGCTGTTTGATGGCTTCGGGCTGATCGCCGGTAGGTTTAAATTCTGATGTGAGTTTAAAGTTCATACCGTGCAAAAATAGGCAATTAGTGGGGAAGGAGGAAAATAAATCCCTCTATTGGGAAAGATAAAGTTTGCTTTTAACCACATCTATTTTTAATGAATATGAAATACAGAGATATTCTGCTTTTTGATTTGATTGTTGAAGAAATTACTGCAATTTTGCCATCCGAAAGTTTATAGCTTTTTTTTTAAAAAAACAGAGTGTTAACAATGTAATACATAGTAAAATGGGACAGAATACATTAAAAATTAACTGGACTAAAGTGGACGAGGCTCCTGCTTTAGCAAGTTACTCGTTTTTGCCAATGGCAAAGGCATTTACCAAGTACGCAGGCATCGACATTGAAGAGAGTGATATATCGTTGGCCGGCCGGATACTGGCTAATTTTCCTGAAAACCTTTCTGATGATCAAAAAATCCCCGATTATCTTTCTGCATTGGGTCAGCTGGCTTTAGAGCCAGATGCCAACATCATCAAGTTACCTAATATCAGTGCTTCGGTACCACAGCTTAAAGATGCTATCAAAGAGCTAAAAAGCAAAGGGTATGATGTGCCTGATTACCCGGAAGAACCAAAAACCGAAGAGGAACACAAGCTTGTGGAGCGGTACTCGAAAGTGCTCGGTAGCGCCGTTAACCCGGTATTACGTCAGGGTAACTCCGACAGACGTGCTGCCAACTCGGTTAAAAAGAACGCGCAGAAGCATCCCAGCCGTTTGATGAAACCTTTTAGCAATCAGTCAAAAACACACGTGGCTCATATGGATGCCAATGACTTTTATGGCAATGAAAAGTCGGTGGTTACCGAAAAGGGAGTCGGGTTTGCCATTAATCTGGTGGATAAGGATGGAAAAACAATCGTCTTAAAGGATGGGTTGCAATCTCTTGACGGTGAAACTTTGGATGGCACCTTCATGAGCACGAAAGCTCTGCGCGCTTTTTATGACGAGCAGATTGCCGATGCTAAAAAGCAGGATGTGCTTTTGTCACTCCATCTGAAAGCAACCATGATGAAGGTTTCCGACCCGGTATTGTTTGGCCATGCCGTAGACATTTATTTTAAAGAGGTGTTTGATAAATATGCTGAAGAGCTGAAATCTATCGGTTTTAATCCTAACTTGGGCTTGGGTGATCTTTACAAAAAACTGGAAAAACTCCCTGCAGATAAAAGAGCTGAAATTGAAGCCGCTATTCAGGATACCTACAAGGCGAAAGCTGACCTTGCCATGGTTGACTCTGACAATGGCATTACCAACCTGCATGCCCCCAATAAAGTAATTATTGATGCCTCCATGCCGGTGGTTGTTCGCGACGGTGGAAAAATGTGGAACCCTGAAGGGAAGCTCCAGGATACTAAAGCGGTGATTCCTGACAGATGTTACGCGACCATTTACAAAACGGTAATAGATGATTGTAAGAAAAACGGCCAGTTTGACCCTGCCACCATGGGAGATGTTTCCAACGTCGGGTTGATGGCACAAAAAGCCGAAGAGTACGGTTCACATCCTACCACCTTCGTTATTCCTGAAGATGGAACGGTAAAAGTGGTAGATGAAAATGGCAACGTTTTAATGGAACATCATGTTGAGAAGGGTGATGTTTGGCGGATGTCACGTGTGAAAGATATTCCGGTACGCGACTGGGTGAAGCTGGCTGTTTCCAGGGCCAGGGCTACCGGGTACCCGACAATCTTTTGGCTCGACGAAAACAGGGCTCACGATGCTCAGCTCATTAAAAAGGTGAACACCTATTTGAAAGATCATGATTTATCAGGATTGGATATCAGAATCATGAAACCCGATGATGCCATGCAATTTAGCCTCGATTTGGTACGCCAGGGTAAAAATGCTATTTCGGTTACTGGTAATGTCTTAAGAGATTATCTGACAGACCTTTTTCCGATTTTGGAACTTGGAACCAGTGCCCGTATGTTGTCCATCGTGCCTTTGTTAGCCGGGGGCGGTTTGTTTGAAACCGGCGCCGGTGGTTCTGCACCAAAACACGTAGAGCAGTTTCTGAACGAAGGTCACCTGCGTTGGGATTCACTGGGCGAGTTTTTAGCGCTGATGGTTTCGTTGGAGTTTATAGCCGATAAGTATAACAATGCCAAAGCACGGGTTTTATCCAAAACACTGGATAAAGCCGTAGAGGTTTATCTCGAAAACGAAAAATCACCTTCGCGCAAGGCCGGTGAGCTTGATAACCGTGGCAGTCACTTCTATTTGATTCAATATTGGGCCGTGGAGCTGGCCGGACAAACAGAAGACGAGGAATTGAAAAACAAGTTTGCCGAGGCCGCTAAACAGTTGGTTGAAAATGAAACCAAAATCATGGAAGAAATCATGGCTACCGAGGGAAAATCGACCGATATCGGAGGCTACTATCTGCCTGATGATACATTGGCCGGTAACGCCATGCGACCCAGTAAAACATTGAATAGTATTATTGCTGCCATTTAGTTTGCAGGAGATTGAGATAATAATAGCTACCTGAGTTATCAGGTAGCTTTTTTTATGTTTTATCTTTTTGGTCTGCTTTACTTCCCCGTTTACCGACCTAACACCGCTGTTTACCGAAAAAAGGTTTGCGTGTGCCAGGTGTCGCTCTATTTTTGCCTCATCAAATCAATAAACAACAAACACATGAGCAATTCAACAAGACTTTATCGATCACGAAAACATCGGGTTTTAGGTGGCGTGGCAGGCGGACTGGCGGACTATTTTAACATAGACGTCATTTTGGCCAGGCTGCTGTTTGTCGTCATCTTTTTCGCGGGAGGCGGTGGCGTAATCATTTACGTGGTATTATGGATCATCACCCCTGAAGAACCCTTGATCACACCACCCCCCGGTGGAGCCAATGGCTCGGGTGGGAGCGCTTATGGCGATAATGCCGACATCTCTGATGCAACCATTGTTAGTGAAGAAGGGAAACAAAACAACAACCGTACTTTTATAGGAGGGATAGCCCTGATTCTGGTGGGCTTTCTCTTTTTATTAAACGCCATGATTCCCCAACTGGTTATTATTCACTTCTGGCCTTTAGTGCTGATTATCGTGGGGATTATGCTCATCATTAATGAAGCCAAGCCAACCATTGCAAAGAACGAACATCAAGAATCAACAAAAACTGAGAACAATGAAATTTAGAAATCTTTTTTGGGGGATCATCCTCATATTCGTGGGTACCCTCGCCATCTTAAACAATTTGGACGTCATTGATTTTGCCTGGAGAAAACTTTGGAACCTGTGGCCTGTGTTCCTGATGCTTTGGGGTATCTCAATCCTGCCTATAAAAAATGGTGTTCGTCTGGGCTTGGTCATAGTTACACTAGGATTTACCATGTATTACATTACCTCCCAGGCAGTTTATACCGAATCGGAATATGTTACCGGTAGGGGATGGAACAACCAGTCCCGGGATGACGATGAGGACTCCGATTATTTTGATGAGGATAGCACCTATATTTATGACTCTGCCGACAGGGCTAACTTTTTAATCCCTTATACCGAGGG
>JANTGU010000052.1 GCA_024762735.1 Bacteroidales bacterium
GCTATCGAGGGACCTGATGCAGAGGCACTGAAAGAGGAGCTTTTCCCCGGATCATCGGTAGCCAATCCCATCGACTTTTTGGCCACCGGCACAGCCGAACAACTGGGAACCATTATCGATTATGTAAACGACAAATTCGACCACATTGATGCTATGGTCGTCATTTTTGGAACCCCGGGTCTTTTTGAGGTGTACGACGTTTACAACTTGCTGGATAAAAAAATGAAAACATCGCGTAAACCTATATTCCCGGTGCTTCCATCGGTATTAACAGCCAAAAACGAGGTGGAAGATTTTATCTCGAAAGGAAGGGTGTTTTTTCCTGACGAAGTGATGCTGGGTAAGGCCTTGTGCCGTATCTATAACACCCCAAAGCCGGCATCCAAAGAGGTGGAAATGCCTGCTATTGACACCAAGACCATTCGCAAAATCATAGATGAAAATGAGGAAGGATATCTTGCTCCTCAAAAAGTGTCTGCCTTGTTGGATGCCGCCGGTATTCATCGTGCGCTGGAGTTGGTGGCTCAAACTACTGATGAAGCCATGGCCGCCGCGGATGAGGTTGGCTTTCCGCTGGTGATGAAGGTTGTAGGGCCGGTTCATAAATCTGACGTGGGGGGTGTGGTACTAAATGTTAATTCCATGGATCAGGTTATTGCCGAAACCGAACGAATGATGGACATTGATGATGCCACCGGCGTTTTGTTCCAACCCATGCTGACAGGCATCGAACTGTTTGCCGGAGTGAAAAAAGAACAAGCCTTTGGCCACATGATTCTATTTGGCCTGGGCGGCATCTTTATCGAGGTACTAAAAGATGTAAGAACAGTGCTGGCACCGGCATCTAAAACAGAAATTAGCCATGAACTAAAACAATTAGTCAGCTACAAAATAATTGAAGGGGTAAGAGGACAGGAAGGGGTTAACGAACAATTGTTTATTGATATCATCAGCCGCTTGTCAGCCCTGGTGAATGCTGCCCCCGAAATTTTCGAAATGGATTTAAACCCCCTGCTGGGCACCGCCAAAAGCGTGATTGCCGTGGATGCCAGAATTAGGATTAAGAAATAGAAAACAAAAACCGGGTCATCCCGTGTTGCCATACCGTATTACTAATGGAGGCCTGGTTGTATCGAAGGATAACCGGCAACAGGCCTCCTCCCAAACTTTTCAACGCCTCATGGTTCGATACAGCGCTCCTGACGTCACGCCACTCACCATGACCCAACGCTATATGATAGCCGTAACTATCAACAATTGCAAATCCCTTTCAATTCATCCCAAGTGACAGATATTTATTCACAGTATTGTTATTAATTTAACAATAATGACTAACTTTGCCGCATAAAATAGTTTACGGTCATGACAAAAGTTAAAATTCATTCCAAAGAAATCCCTGTAAAAACCATTGGCAGGTTAAGCCAGTATCGCAGGGCGCTCCTGATTTGTTCACAAAAGGGTAAAACTCATATTTTTTCGCACGAGATTGCCGCCATACAACATGTAACCGCTGTACAGGTGCGTCGTGATTTAATGCTGATTGGCTTCAACGGAAGCCTTAAACAGGGTTATGATATCAGCAAACTGATAGCTGTTATCAGCGAAATACTCGATTACGAACCGGGGGTGAATGTGGCTATTTTTGGATTGGGGAATTTTGGCAGGGCACTGTTTAACTACTTCCACGGTAAGCGGTCGCTGCTGCGCATTGTAGCTACTTTTGACAGCAATACCGAAAAAATTGGCACCGAGTACAACAAAGTTTATTGCTATTCACCTTACCGTGTGGAAGAGATTATTAAAAAGAAAGATATAAAAATTGCCATCCTTACGGTGCCTCCTGACAAGGCAGAAGAAGTTGCCAAAAAGGTGGTTGATGCCGGCATAAAAGGAATTCTAAACTATACCTCCACCCCTATCGATGTGCCTGATGATGTTTTTTTAGACGAGTACGATATGATTACCACCATGGAAAAAGCAGCTTTTTTTGTTAAAATGAATGAATTGAATTTGTAAATAGCGGATAGCCCACCAAAGATTTAACCCTTCATTCAACAACCAAACCAAAGGTTATTTTGTCAATATTAAAAAACAAGATATGAAAACATTTACCCTGCTTTTGGCATTTCTACTTTCGGGTAGTGCTCTTTTTGCGCAATATCAGAATATTGTTATCGATAATAATGGGGCTCCTGAAGAACCCTCCATCATGATCAACCCAAAAAATCCTGATCAGCTGGTAGCAGGCTCAAATATCGACAACTATTATTATTCGGAAGATGGTGGTTTTACCTGGACAGGCGGCAATCTTGTATCACCGGGCAATGGCGTATGGGGTGACCCCTGTATTATAGTTGACACGGCAGGAAGCTTTTATTTCTTCCATTTGTCAAACCCACCCGGTTCGGCCTGGATTGACAGAATAGTGGCTCAAAAATTTGATTTCGCAACCCATGGCTGGACCGATGGCACCTATACCGGCCTAAATGGTAATAAAGCTCAGGATAAAGCATGGGCAGTAGTGGACAGCGCCAACAACAACATCTATGTTACCTGGACACAGTTTGACCAGTATGGTTCAAGCAATCCTAATGATAGCAGCATCATTTTATTCTCTAAATCGGAGGACGCGGGTGAAACCTGGAGTCCCCCATTGCGCATTAACAAAGTGGCCGGCGACTGTATCGATAGCGACAATACCGTAGAAGGGGCTGTACCGGCTGTAGGGCCTGACGGCGAGTTGTATGTGGCCTGGGCAGGTCCCGAGGGCATCGTGTTTGACCGCTCGCTCGACGAAGGCGACACATGGCTGGATGATGATATTTTTATCAGCGACCAGCCCGGCGGATGGGATTACGCTATCCCGGGAATTTATCGGGCCAACGGCCTGCCCGTCACTTGCTGCGATCTGTCCAACTCTCCCTACCGGGGAACCATTTATGTCAACTGGACCGACCATCGTTCAGGTGACAATGATACCGATGTTTGGATTGCCAAGTCAACCGATGGTGGCAATACCTGGTCTTCACCCATCCGGGTTAACGACGACCCGCCGGGAAAAGAGCAGTTTTTTACCTGGATGACCATTGACGGTGCCAACGGCAATGTTTACGTGGTTTTTTACGACCGCCGCAACTACAACGACAACAATACCGATGTTTACATAGCGCGTTCCACCGATGGGGGAGAAACCTTTCAAAACATCAAAATTAGTGAATCACCTTTTTTACCTTACAGCAGTGTATTTTTTGGCGACTATACCAACATAACGGCCTACGATGGCATGGTGCGGCCTATATGGGCCAGGTTGCAAAACGGCAACCTCTCGGTATTAACCGCCATTGTTGATATTGCCGTGGGCGAAGAGGAGCTTGTAGTAGATAACGCCCGGCCCTTCAGCATGGAACAAAACTATCCTAATCCATTTAACGAATCAACCACCCTGGCCTATAAACTCAATGCCCCCACCACAGTTACCCTGTCGGTACGCGATATCATGGGGCGTGAAGTGGTTCAGCTCATCCACCATCAACACAAAGCAGCCGGAAAATACATCGAACACTTTGATGCTTCACAATATCATTTAAAAGATGGCGTTTATTACTTTGTTTTAAATACCGGACTGGGTACCCGAACACGAAAAATGTTGTTGGCCAATTAATAACGAAGCTTTTGTACCTTTGTCGCCATTATTGGACATTTTGTAATTACTTTTTATGGAAAACAGAGAACTCTTCAACCTGGTAAAAACGATCCGCGATGTGGCAAAACAAGACGGGGTTGATAAGATTGCCATCGATAAACTTGAATCCAATCCCAAAGTTGAAAACAATACGCTTAAAAAGTATTTTTCCGATGACAAGCAGGTGGCCCGGGAGATATTTAAAAACGAGCAACAGGTGTTTGAGAAAATCTTTGACGAGGAGAATTTTGAAAACGATAATGCCATCGATAAACTACTCATTGTTAGCAAGCTGATAGCCAAAAATTTTAGTTACCTCACCCCCGCCTTGTATCATCATTATCAGCAAAAATACCCGGTTATCTTTCAGCAATATTTCGACCAAAGAGCCGATTCGGTGTTTAAGAAAATAAAGGATAATCTGGTAAACGGCATGCAGCAGGGCTATTACCGCAACGACTTAAGTATCGAGTTGGTGGCAAGAGGCTATATTAGCAGGCTGATAGACTTGTATAATCCCACCAACTTTCCTGCTGAAGATTTTTCGTTTGATGCCTTTTTTAACCAGATGTTTGAAACCTTTGTGCTCAGCATTGTGACTGAAAAAGGAAAAAACTATTGGGAGGAGAAACGAAAGCTTAATTAGTTTTTAGCTTTAAATAATATCTTTGCGGCTTTTAAGTTATTACTTAAGTTTCCGGGTAGTTGACCAACAAACATGGATCATGAAGATTTCGATTTCAAGATATATTTTTCTGTTTCTTTTTTTTGCTCCGGCACTGCTGTTTGCTCAAACAGCCAGGCTAAAAGGGCTGATTTCCGATGAGGATGGCAAACCGGTAGAACTGGCCAATGTTGTAATCAAGGGCGAACCGGGAGGCACTACCACCGATAAAAACGGGCGCTTTTCACTGGAACTTCCTGCCAACAAAAATATTATCGTGGCCATATCGTATATTGGCCTTGCCCAGGATGAGTTAACGGTTAACCTGAAACCGGGAGAAACTAAAACAGTTACTATCCGGCTTAAAAGCTCCACCACCACTTTGCCGGGATTAGAGATAAAAGACGAAAAGTTGCGAACCGAGGGACTTGTCAGGCTTAATCCAAAAAACACCCGCATAGCCCCTTCGGTAAACGAAAGTGTGGAGAGCATTATCCAAACCCTGCCGGGTGTTTCCACCACCAGCGAGATGAGTTCGCAATACTCGGTACGCGGTGGTAATTTCGACGAAAACCTGGTGTACGTCAACGATATTGAAGTGTACCGCCCTTTCTTAGTAAACTCGGGACAACAGGAAGGGTTAAGCTTTATCAACCCTGCCATGGTCTCTTCCATCTTGTTTTCTGCCGGTGGATTTGGAGCGCAATATGGCGACAAGATGTCGTCGGTTTTGGATGTCAGGTATAAAAAACCTACCGGATTCGGAGGCACTTTTTCGGCCAGCTTGTTGGGAGCTGAGTTTTCGGTACGCGACAATATCAAGGATAAGTTTACCTATTTGGTGGGCGTCCGATACAAAACCAATTCCTATTTGGTCAACAGCCTAGACACCAAAGGCAATTACAAGCCCAACTTTTTTGATGCCCAGTCGCTGTTCGAGTACAAGTTTAACCGCAAATGGTCGCTCTCGTTTTTAGGGTATTACTCCGGCAACAAGTACAACCTGATTCCCACCGACAGGGTAACCGATTACGGCACCTTTAAACGAGCCATGCGCTTTAAAGTCTATTTCGACGGGCAGGAAGTAGATAATTACAAGGTTGCCCAGGGAGGATTAACGCTGGCGTTTCATCCCGATAACACGGTTCATTTAAAGTTAATCGCCTCGGCCTTTAACACCAACGAATCGGAAACCTACGATGTACAAGGACAATACTGGATAGGGTTGCTGGACAACAATCCGGGCAGCGAAGAGTTTGATAAAGTTACCCAGTCGCTGGGCGTGGGCACCTATCTCGAACATGCCCGAAACCGTTTTAACGCCACTGTTTTTACCCTCGAGCACAAGGGAACAAAAATTTATGACAAGCACAACCTCAGCTGGGGTCTTCGCTATCAGCATCAGCTTGTTGACGACCGAAACCGCGAGTGGCAAATGATTGATTCAGCCGGCTACTCGTTGCCTAACCCGCCTTCAACACCCGGGGCACTTCACCCTGATAAGCCAAACCTGGTGCTGGATTACTTTATGGCAGGACAGCATAACCTGACCATCAACCGTTTTTCCCTTTTTGTGGCCGACAGCTGGAAATTCAGAATGAAAAACAACGACATGATTACCCTTCAGGGGGGTCTGAGGGGGTACTATGGGGATATCAACCAGGAGATAAATATCAGCCCACGGCTGAACTTTTCGTACAAACCTTATAAAAATCCGAATTTTGTTTTGAGGTTTGCAACCGGTATTTATTACCAGCCACCCTTTTACCGCGAGATGCGCGACATCGACGGCACGCTGAACACGCAGGTTAAATCGCAACGCTCCATCCATTTTATCCTGGGAAGCGACTATCAGTTTAAAGTTTGGGACAGGCCGTTTATCTTTACTTCGGAACTCTATTACAAAAAACTCAACAACCTTGTGCCTTACATGGTCGACAATGTTAGGATACGCTATTATGCCAATCAAATAGCCAATGGATACGCGGCCGGTATCGATTTTAGGCTGAACGGCGAATTTGTAAAAGGAGTGGATAGCTGGGCAAGTCTATCCATCATGAAGACAGCCGAAGATGTGGTGGGTGATTATTATTACAACTACTACGATGCCAACGATTCACTGGTAGGCACGGGGGTAAACCTGGGGCTGGCCGATACCGACAGCCTAAAAGTAGAGCCGGGTTTTATCGCGAGGCCTTCCGACAGGCGGGTTACCTTTACCATCTTTTTCCAGGATTATATTCCCAACTACCCCACCTGGAAAGTGCATTTAAAGTTAATTTACGGTACCGGAATGCCCTTTGGTGCGCCAGGCACCCAGCGCTATCAACAAACCCTGCGCATGCCCGATTACCGGCGTGTTGACCTGGGATTTTCAAAACAGATTGCCGGCGACAATACCCGCTATACCACGCATCACCCCAACAGCTTTATTAAGTCCTTTTGGGTAAGCCTCGATATTTTTAATCTGTTTGGAGTCTATAACACGGTTTCATATATCTGGGTAAAAGATATCTACAACCAGCAAAATGCCATTCCAAACTATCTTACTCCACGCCTGTTTAATGTAAAGGTCTCCATGGAGTTTTAGTTTTGGGTGTTAAGTAGTTGATTTTCTTAATATCATTCTGTCGCTCGGTTACAAACCGTGCGAAAGGTAAATCTTAAATCTATATTCTCTATTCTGAATTCTCTATTCAAAGAAAAACTACCTTTGCTACCATCCAATATTTGTTATTTATGATTCCTACTAAACTTGAAATTCTTTCGCAATCATACCTGTTTGAAGATACGCGGTTTACCAGTTTGATGCTGCACCGCATCTATCATGTGTTGCTTATATCCAGTGTTTACGACGCCTTTATCCTTGAAGAAGATGGCCGCGTTGATGAACAGATTTTTAACGAGTACATGTCGCTTAACCTGCGGTATCCTCCCGAGTTTATCAAAGCAACCTCTAAAAAAAAGGCGCTTGAAAAACTTGAAACTGTCAATGTTGACCTGGTAATTATCATGCTCAGTGCTGATAAAAAGGCCACTTTTGATTTATCGAACGAAATCAAACAAAAATATCAGCATATCCCCATCGTAGTCCTTACACCCTTTTCGCGCGAAGCACGCATCAAGGTTGAACTAACCGATGAATATGCAGCGGTAGATTATATTTTCAGTTGGCTTGGCAATGCAGATATCTTGTTGGCCATCATCAAACTTATTGAAGATAAAATGAACGTGGAGCACGATGTGGGAGAGGTGGGAGTACAAGCCATTTTGCTGGTTGAAGACAACGTTCGGTTTTACTCCAGTTACCTGCCCATTATTTATAAAATTATTTTTAAACAGTCGAAATCATTCATGTCGGAAGGGCTGAACGAGCATCAGCAAATGCTGCGCATGCGCGGACGGCCCAAAATCTTGTTGGCAACCACTTATGAGGAAGCCGTAGAATTATACGATAAATACAAGCATAATTTGCTGGGTGTTATTTCTGATATCTCTTACAATCGTAGAGGTAAAAAGGATTCGGAAGCAGGGTTCAGGTTAGTAAGAAAAATAAAAAAGGATAACAAGTACATGCCGCTGCTATTGCAGTCGAGCGACAATTTCAATCGTGAAAAAGCAAAGCAACTGAAAGCCGGATTTATTTACAAAAATTCACAAAGCCTTACCTACGAACTCCGTAATTTTATCAAACAATATTTTGCCTTCGGCAGTTTTATTTTTATTGACCCAAAAACAGGGGATGAGGTAATGAGGACCAAAAACCTGAAGGATTTGATGGACAAGATTTTTCTTGTTCCAGAAGATTCACTGCGTTATCACATCCAGCGGCACCATTTGGCAAAGTGGCTGCGAGCAAGGGCATTGTTTCCCTTAGCCCAATTGTTTCAGGAGTTTGAGCCTGATGATTTTACCGATTGTAACGACGTGAAACAGTTTATCTATAGTGCCATATCAAATTTTAGAATTGCCAAAGCCAGGGGGGTTATTACACAGTTTCAGCGTGATAATTTTGACGAGTATTTCATGATTGCCAGGATGGGCGAAGGTTCCATCGGGGGCAAAGCAAGAGGCCTGGCATTTTTAGACACGCTAATCAAACGAAACAGACTATTCAGTAAATTCAATGAAGTAGATATTACCATTCCTCATACGGTGGTTATTGGCACCGATATTTTTGATGAGTTCATGGAAACGAACAACCTCTATAAAATTGCACTTTCCGATCAGTATTCTGACAAAGAGATATTAAACGCCTTCGTGAACGCCCCTCTTTCGCAAAAAGTATCCGATGATTTGGAAATCATTGTCAACCACTCATCCAAACCATTGGCTATTCGTTCATCCAGCCTGCTGGAAGACTCTTACTACCAGCCTTTCGCAGGCATCTACAACACTTACATGATCCCGGTTATTGAAAACAACCGGGGTACAACCAACAGCCTGGTGCGCAAGGCCATTAAAGCAGTTTACGCTTCTGCCTTTTTTAAAGACAGCAAGGCCTACATGGAAGCAACTTCCAATGTAATTGATGAGGAAAAGATGGCCATCGTGATCCAGGAGGTGGCAGGAAAACAGTATGGCAACACCTATTACCCTACTTTTTCGGGGGTAGCACGATCCATCAACTTTTATCCCGTGGAACCGGAAAAATCGGAAGAGGGTATTGCCAACATCGCGGTTGGGCTGGGAAAATACATTGTGGATGGGGGGCTGTCATTGCGGTTTTCGCCCAAATATCCCAAAAAGGTGATGCAGACTTCCAACCCTGATATGGCACTCAAGGAGACACAAAAACACTTTTACTCCTTGAATATGAATCCCGATGCCTTTACCACCAGCCCTGATGATGCCGTGAACCTGGTTAAATTACCACTCCGTCAGGCTGTAAAAGACCAATCGGTTAAACAGATAGTGTCCACCTACGATTTCCACAATCACGTGCTTCGCGACGGGTTTAATTATGAAGGGAAAAAACTGGCCACCTTCGCGGGGATTTTAAAACATAACAAGTTCCCCTTGGCCGAAATTTTGCAAACCGTACTCAAGCTGGGCGAACAGGAGATGGGAAAACCTGTGGAAATAGAATTCGTGGTTGACCTGAACGAACGGCGCGGCACCAGAAAAGTATTCAACCTGCTTCAAATCAGACCCATTGCATCCAGAGACGAAAGCGTGAACATTTACAAGGAAGAGCTGAATAATAAAAAAGATATGCTTATTCATTCGGAAAAAGCGCTGGGAAACGGAATCGTGGATAATATTCACGATGTGGTGTATGTGAAGCCCGAAAACTTTAACCCGGCCAACAATAAAGATATTGTGCCGCTGATTGCAGAGCTCAACGCCGAATTTATTAAAGAAAACAAAAACTATATCCTCATTGGCCCGGGCAGATGGGGTTCCAGCGATCCATGGCTGGGCATACCCGTGAAATGGCCGCATATATCTGCCGCTCGGGTCATCGTGGAATCAGGGCTCGATGACTATAGAATTGATCCCAGCCAGGGTACCCACTTTTTTCAGAACCTCACCTCCTTCAGGGTGGCCTATTTTACCATCAACCCTTTTATTGGTGATGGTACCTATGATATTAAGTTTTTAAACCGCCAGCCGGCTGTTTTTGAAAACGAGTATATAAGGCGGGTACAGTTTAACAAACCGGTAGTGGCCAAAATTGACGGGAAAAAGAACTTGGGAATCATTTATAAGCCAAAGTAAAAAATGTGATTTACAACTTGTTAAATTTATAATTTATATTTAATATAAATAACTATC
>JANTGU010000053.1 GCA_024762735.1 Bacteroidales bacterium
TTGTAAATCTTACCCCGCTTCACCAAACTGTTGGCCGTGTCTTGTAAAACAAAGTCTCTGATGGTTTTGTCGGTAATTTGATAGTTTACTGTGTCAATAATATAAGGAGCGCCTAAGGCAATGTTAAAAGTAAGTTTGGCCTTTTTACGTGTTTCTTTGGTTCGGTAGTCAATCTTGGCGTTAAAGAAACCTGAATTGGATAGAAATCGTTGCATGTTGTGCGCTACCCGGTCAGGATCACACTGGTCATAGTAAACAGGGTCTTCACCCAGTTTTTTGTTAAGCCAAGCATAAAATTTGCCCTCATGAACCGTGGAAAGGTAGTAGAAATAAAGGCTATAGCGTACTCCCAGAAAACGCTTGTTGGGATGGGGGCGTAAATAGGCTTTTACTTCGGCATTGTCGATAGCATCGTTTTTTTTGGTGCTATAGTTAACTTCATATTTTTTTAGCAGCTTTTTGTCAGCAGGAATAAACCGGTTTACCGAGCAGCTGCTGATTAAAAAAGCAGCCATTAAAACCAACCCTGATACTTTAAGATATTTCATGCCCGGTAGCGTATTTAGGTGCAAAGGTAGCAAATCGGTGTAAACTATTGTTCGTCTTCGTCCAACAACCCGGGTCGTCGTATTTTGGTCCGTTCGATGGCTTGTTCCAGTTTCCACTGGTCGATGTTTTTTTCGTTGCCGGAGAGCAGAATGTCGGGCACTTTCCAGCCCCTAAAATCACGTGGACGGGTGTAAACCGGCGGGGAAACCAAATTATTTTGAAACGAATCGGTAAGGGCTGAAGACTCGTTTCCCAAAACACCGGGTATTAACCTGACAACAGCATCAGTTACGATAGCAGCACCCAGCTCACCTCCTGAAAGCACGTAGTTGCCCACCGAAATTTCTTTGGTGATAAAATGTTCTCGGATACGTTCGTCGATGCCTTTATAATGGCCACAAAGTATCATGATATTTTCAAACATGGAAACCTGGTTGGCCATGGCCTGGTCGAAGAGTTCTCCATCGGGACTCATGTATATTACTTCGTCGTAATGACGTTTTGATTGCAAGGACTCTATGGCGTTGGCCACCGGCTCAATCATCATCACCATCCCGGCACCACCGGAAAAAGCGTAATCGTCAACCCTGCGATGTTTTTTATCGGGACTGTAATCGCGCAGTTGGTGCAGGTGGATGTCAACCAGTTGCTTATCCTTGGCTCTCTTGATGATGGAGTGTGAAAAAGGGCCGTCAAACATTTCGGGAAAAAGGGTGATGATGTCTATTCTCATTTTATCCAAACGGTTTTTATGTTGGTAAATTCTTTGATGCCGTAATTCGAGAGTTCCCTGCCAAACCCCGACTGCTTGCTGCCCCCGAAGGGCAGGCGCGGATCAGACTTGGTCATGCCGTTGATAAACACGGCACCGGCTTCCAGGCGGGCAGCCAGTTTTTCTGCTAGCGCGATATCCTGGGTCCACAAGCTGGCACCCAACCCATAAATCGTGTCGTTGGCGATGCGAACAGCCTCTTCAGGATCTTTGGCCGGAATCACCACCGATACCGGACCGAAAGTCTCCTCATCGTAAACCGGCATCCCTTTTTTTACGTCAATGAGCAAAGTGGGTTTGTAAAACCAGCTTTTGTCATCAATCCTGGAGCCTCCTGTTAACACGGTGGCACCCATTTTCACTGACTCGTTTACCTGTTTTTCGATACCTTCGAGCAGGTCGGCACGCGCCATGGGCCCCATGTCGGTGGTTTCCTGCATGGGATCGCCCAACCACATGTTTTCGAGCAGGGCTTTTTGTTCTTCGATAAACTGATCCAGGATACGCTCTTCAACAATAAAGCGTTTGGCTGCAATGCATACCTGACCTCCATTCAGCATGCGGGAGCAGACGCCGGTTTTACACGATTCGTTAAATTGTGCATCGGCCAATACAATATAGGGGTCGGAGCCACCAAGCTCCATCACTGATTTTTTAAGATAACGTCCTGCCGCTGCTGCCACCGCTTGGCCTGCACGTCGGCTGCCTGTTAGGGTAACGCCTTGCACCAGCGGGTTGGCAATAACCTGGTCGGACAGCTCCACGGGAATAACCAAATTGGTAAAAACAGAATCCGGAAACCCTGCTTCGTTAAAAAGAGCTTCGATGGCATGGGCACATCCCTGCACATTAGGAGCGTGTTTTAGCAGAAACGTATTGCCGGCCATCATGGTGGGCACGGCGGCTCGTAACACCTGCCAAAAAGGAAAGTTCCAGGGCATGATACCGTAAACCGGCCCGATGGGATCGAATCGTACGTAGCTGCTACTCACATCTGCATCGTAATATTCGGGCTGTAGCAAATTCTCTGTAGAATCGGCATAATAGTCGCAAAGCCAGGCACACTTTTCAATTTCTGCCACCGATTCGCCAATAATCTTACCCATTTCCAACGTGATGAGGGTGCCAAGTTCTTGTTTCTTTTCCCGCAGCAAATGAGCCATCTTTTTAAAATAAGTGCCACGCTGCTTGTATTTAAGGGTGCGCCAATGGGAAAATGCCTGATGATTTTGATCGATTAACACGTTCATAGCCAGGGCATCTATTTCATCGTAACGGGCTATGATTTCTTGGGAATAAGGATTAATGCTTTCCATCTTCTTAAAAATTTCCACAAAGATAGGCATTCTAACAACCCATTTAGTTGTCATAATTTAATTACATTTACCCTTTTTATCAATAACCTAATGCAGGTTGTCGTTTCGACTGTTAACCATGAGTTGACAAAATAAAAAGGCGGAATATCAATTAATTAAAATAATTTAGTCTTATGAAAAAGTTACTTTTATTAACGTTTTCAATTTATTTTATTGCCAGCGGAATTAAAGCGCAATCGTGGAACAGGCTAATGCCTAAGGAGATTAAGAAGGCCTACCAGCAAGGTACCCGGTCGGTGGATGGCTTGCCGGGTATTAATTATTGGCAGAATCATTCCGATTATATCATTAAGGCAACGCTGCACGCTGCCGAGAGTAAACTTTCGGGTCATGAAAAGGTGGTTTATCATAACGAAAGCCCTGATACCCTTCAATATCTCGTGGTGCGATTGTATCAGAATTTTTATAAAAAGGGAAATGCGCGTAGCTGGAAGATTGACCCTTCAGATGTAACCAATGGAGTTGACTACAAAAACATTAAGATAACCAACAGCAATGGGAAGAATGTTTTTAAGGATAAATCAGAGTCGGCCACTAATCTGATGCTAAAACTGACTAACCCGCTTTTGCCGCATGATTCGCTTACCCTGGAGATGGATTGGTCGTTTCATATTCCTCAAAAAAGCTGGAACCGGATGGGGAACTACGGGAAGAACAATTTTATGATCGGATACTGGTACCCGCAGATTGCTGTTTATGATGATATTGATGGCTGGGACAGAACTGAATTTAACGGTGTCACCGAGTTTTACAACGATTTTAACCATTACGATGTTACCATAACAGTCCCTCCCGGGTTTATGGTTTGGGCTACCGGCACCTTGCAAAACGGGGACGATCTTTATAAAAAGAAAATCAGCAAGAAAATTGCAGAGGCCTATCAATCAGACGATATAACAACCCTGTTTACTACCAAAGATTGTGACAACAAAAAAGTATTGCAAAATTACCAGGGTGCCACCAGTTGGCACTTTGTGGCTCAATATGTCACCGATTTTACCTTTGGAGCCAACACTTCGGTTAACTGGCAGGGGAGCTCGCTGGTGGTTGACACCATTACCGGTCGTCGTTCCTTTGTGGATGCAGTTTATCCCGATTCGATGATTACCTTTCCCAAGGCTGCCGGGTGGTGCCGATGGAGTGTGAATTATATGTCGAAAGAACTTCCCGGGGTTCCCTATCCCTATCCACACATGACTTCCTGGAGTAATGGCCGGCGTACGGGAGGCATGGAATCGCCCATGATGGCCAATGATGGTGACCCCACTTCAGTTCCTTCGGCGCAAGGTCTCTTCTTCCACGAAATATCACACAGCTATTTTCCTTTTTACATGGGTACCAACGAACGTAAGTATGCCTGGATGGATGAAGGCTGGGCTGCCTATCTTACCAATGGCATTATGGAAGCCATGGCGCCCGATTACAACTATTTTCAGCGCCTCTCTTCAACTTTCGAGCGTTTGAGTGGCAGTGAAAAAGAGGTAACCCTGATGACCCTTTCGTATATGATTGCTGATTGGCAAACTTATCGCTCGCATGCCTACAACCGCTCCTCCATGTCGTACGCTTACCTCCGTGATATGCTTGGAGATTCGCTGTTTAAAAAGGGATTACATACCTATATGATGCGCTGGCACGGACGGCATCCAATGCCCTACGACTTTTTTGCCTCGATGGAAGTGGGAACCGGGCAATCGCTACAATGGTATTTCCTGCCCTGGTTTTTTGAAAAGGATTATGCCGATTTAGGCATAAAAAAAGTAACCCTCGACAATAAAATCGTTGTTCAAAATTATGGAGGCCTGCCACTACCGGTTAAAATAAAATGCTTTTATACTGATGGTTCCACAGAAGACATCTATCAAACGGCCATGGTGTGGAAATCAGGCGAAAATGCTGTAATCATTCAGGCAAATGCAGATAAAAAACTGGATCATATTTTGCTGGGCGATAACAACATTCCTGACATCAACGAGGAAAATAACCACTTTAAAATAGATGTTTCCCCGGGCAACTAAGTTTGTGCTACTTTTGTCAATCAATTAATTGCATGTTGCAAGACACATTAAAAAAGAAACAATACATTTATGAAGTATCTTAAAAATTTACTCTTCCTGATTTTAGTAAATATGCTTTTTCAGGGTGTGGCACAGGTAGCTCCCGGAAAATATTATGTTCAGTTTACCGATAAAAATAACTCCCCCTATTCATTGGATCATCCCGAGGATTTTTTAACACAGCGGGCCATCGACAGGCGTACTCGTCAAGGGATTAATTATGATGAAACAGACCTTCCGGTTAATCCGCAATATTTGACCGGCGTGGCTAACACGGGGGCGGAAATTTTAAATCCAACCAAATGGATGAACGGGGTGCTGGTTCATACTGACGATCCTATGGTTATTGATAGTATTAACGCGTTGCCCTACGTTTCGGTGGTTCGATCGGTTTCCGGTCAGGTTACAGGAAGTGAAAAACCGTTTTTTGAGAAGGAGTCGGCTGGCCCTGAAAACAGGCCTGACAATTTGGTGTTAAGCCGACAGGCAGCTGCGTTTGATTATGGATATGCCAAAGGGCAAATCGAACTTATCAATGGCATTCCCTTGCATGAAGCGGGATTTAGGGGAGAAGATATGGTGATAGCTGTGCTGGATGCCGGATTTGACCGGGTAGATGTGGATTTGTTGTTTGACAGCCTGCGCAACGACGGAAGAATTTTAGGAACCAAGGATTTTGTTACCCCCGGTGGAAATGTATATTCGGCTCACTACCATGGTAGAATGGTGATGTCAACCATGGCTGCCAACATTCCGGGTCTGATGATTGGAACCGCACCCAAAGCATCTTACTGGTTGTTAAGGTCAGAAAATGGAAGTCAGGAATATGTTGCAGAAGAGTATAACTGGGTTTCGGCAGCCGAGTTTGCCGACAGCGTGGGTGCTGATGTGATCAACAGTTCGCTGGGATACACCGAGTTTGATGACCCTTCGCAAAATCATACCTATGCCGATATGGATGGTAACACGACGGTTATCACCAATGGTGCCGACATGGCTGCCAAAAAAGGTATCCTTGTGGTGAACAGTGCCGGCAACAGCGGAGGTAGTGCCTGGCAATATGTGGGTGCTCCTGCCGATGGGGACAGCGTGTTTTCGATAGGTGCGGTGGACAACAGTGGTGCATACGCGCCCTTTAGCTCCACGGGACCAACGGCTGACGGCAGGATAAAACCCAATGTGGTTGCCACCGGTTGGGGAGCCACTGTTTCAGATGGATATGATGGGATAACATTCGGTAATGGAACCTCCTTTTCATCGCCGATTATTGCCGGGATGTCAGCCTGTTTATGGCAGGCTATGCCCGAAATGACCAACATGGAAATTCAGCAGGCCATCATGCAAAGCGCTTCACAATATACCGACCCCGATTCGTTGTTAGGGTATGGCATCCCCAATTATCAAAGTGCCTGGTGGATATTAACTTCTATCGACAGTAATGCGGATGACGGTGCCAACCTGGCTTCTGTTTATCCAAATCCATTTAATAGCTATATTAACATCAGATTGATGGGTAACACCCATGAAGCTTCGGTGAAGGTAATCAACATGATGGGCGCCACGGTGCTTGAGCAATCGGTGTCTTCCCCCTTGTATCGCATTGATTTGAATGCTTATCAGGATAGTATGCCCAAAGGATTTTACTTTATCAAAGTTACCAACGGGCTTAAGGTTCAAACATTAAAGCTGGTTAAGCAGTAAAGCAGCAAAAGCACTCCTTAGGGGCGCTTGTTATCGTTTAATATCTGTGAATTTTTTTACCTAAAAGATGTCATCTGTTGGTGAGCTATGTCTGTCATGGTTGCTGGTTATGGCAACGTCAAATCGCTTTCGTTAAAAAAACTAAATTCTGAAAAATAATAAAAGCTGTGGAAGCGGCTTATTTAAAATTATTCTTAATTTTGTCGCTTCATTATAAAAACATTTAAACTAAACAATTATGTCAGTATTAGTAGGAAAAAAAGCCCCATTATTTGAAGCCGATGCCGTGGTTAACGGTGGTGAATTTGTAGAAAAATTTTCTCTCGAGCAGTATATCGGGAAAAAACATGTTGTGTTTTTCTTTTACCCCTTAGACTTTACTTTTGTTTGTCCTACCGAGATTATTGCTTTCCAGGACAAAATGGAAGAGTTTGAAAAAAGAAATGTGGCCGTTGTTGGTTGCTCGGTTGACTCTAACTTCTCGCATTGGGCATGGCTCAATACCCCAAAAGATAAAGGTGGTATTCAGGGTGTTAAATATCCATTGGTATCCGACCTGTCGAAAACCATTGCCGAAAACTACGATGTTTTGGCCGGTGAATATGATTACGACGAAGATGGTAACGCCATATTCAATGGCGATCCTGTTGCCTATCGCGGGTTATTTTTGATTGACAAGCAAGGTGTTGTACGTCATCAGGTGGTGAACGATTTACCCTTGGGACGTAGCATTGATGAAGCCCTTCGTATGGTGGATGCTTTACAATTTTTTGAAGAAAACGGTGAAGTTTGTCCTGCCAACTGGCACCCGGGTGATGATGCTGTTGATCCTACCCTGGATGGTATTGCCGATTACTTGGCCAAACACTAAAACAAGAAAAATCATTATTAAAAAAGGCAGCTTTAGGGCTGCCTTTTTTTATTGCTAGAAGAATCGTGATTCTTTTGAATCTGCCTTTTTATTTCAAACTGCAAACATATAGAGAAGATGGCAACAAAATCATGGTTTTTAAAAGATTCCAAATACCCCGTTGGGAACAATGCCAATCCAGTGCCAGTAGGTTTCGCCCAGCAGGATGTTTACAAACCATCCTACAAACATCATGGTAATTCCGTATTTAAAAGTGTCGGTAAGGGAGTATTGATCGGTTTCGTACAGAAGGGCGGCAGGTTTGCTGTTGAAGGGTAGCACGAATACATATTCAATTAAAAAGGCTACCGGTAGTGCCAGACTGACCACGGGATAGTTAAAACGATGGGCCACCCCGATGGCGATGGGGACAAAAATCATGGTTCGCATGGTTTTCGACTGGAAGATGAGGGCGCTGAACATCATGGCGCCCGTTAGCGAGAGGTAAAAAATCCAAAAGGGTGTGTTATTACCAAAGCCCATGGCGTCGAAGGCGGCATTTACCGAAATGGAGGGCAGGTCGGTGGCTTTAAAACCGGCTCCCAGGGTGTAGGCGCCTGCAGAGAAGAGCATCAGGTGCCAGGGGATGTCCACTTCATTCCAGTTTAATATCCCGATGCGGGGCAACAGGGCAATGATGGCACCCATAAAAGCCACGGCCGTGGGACTGATGCCATGATACTTGTCGGTGCTCCACAGTGCTAAAATGGAGACAAACAATACAATGGCCTTGATTTCCTGATAACTTATTTTGCCCAGTTTTGCAAGCTCGTTTTTCAATCGAGCCATTCCTCCTTCAATTTGTGGCAGTCTTTCCTCCTTCTTCAATGGGAAAAAGATTTTAACCGCGATGATATAGCCTAAAAACATCATCGCCAGCGCCACGGGGAAGTTGGCAGTCATCCAGTCGGAAAAATAGATATCGGCGCTGGTAGCTCCCATGATCAGCGATGCTGCTAACAGGTTAGCTCCCGATCCGGTTACAAAACCACCTGCCCCGATATTGATGTAAAAGAGGTTTTGCAGCACGATGTTTCGTCCAAAGTTATTTTTGTCGTTACCCCCTCGGGCTCCGTACACGGCAGCGATAACCATGAATATAGGAAGTAAAATGGCAGCCTTGGCGGTGGTGGCCGAGATGAATGCGGACAGCACTACATTGATAAACAAGAAGCTTAAAAAGATGCTGCTTGCCCGTTTGCCGAAATGGACGATAAACCAAAGGGCAAACCGCTTGGCAAGGCCTGTTTTAACCAGCATGCTGGCCAGCACAAACGACATGATGTTTAACCACATCACCTTGTGGCCGAGCTGGGCATAGGCTTCTTTTTCGCTTAAAACCCCAAGCAATACCAGCGAAATAATCAGAATGAGCGAGGTGAGGTAGTTGGGAATTGCCTCGGTCATCCATAAAATAATGCTGAGGGCAAACACGGCCAGCATGGCCATGTTCATCCTGGAAAATTCGGCGGAACCTACCGTATCATAAATTTTACGGGCGTATTGGCTTAACGAATCAGGATTGATGTGGCTTAAATATAAAGGCTGAGCAAAAAAATAGAGTAATATAAACAGCAAAATAGCCAGCGGGCCTCCAATGGTAGCCAAAACCTTTTCAAATTTTGATTTCGACCGTTTGGGTAACTTCTCAATTTTGTAGTTGTTCATATCCAGCGGATCGAACTGTACCTGTTTTGCTGTGGATAAAGTTTTACTCATTTGCTTTGCGTTTCGAATTGTTATCATACTTTGCGCTTCAAAAAAAATGTACTTCCCTAGCTATTGAAACAAGCTTACCAGCTTTTATAAGGATTTTTCATCAGCATGGAGTTGAAATACTTCACGTTGCCGGTAACTTCTTCACCCAGCCATTCAGGTTTGGTAAAGGGGTGGTCTTCGCTGGGAAGCTCAATTTCAGCTACGGTCAATCCCTCGTTATCACCGTAAAACTCGTCCACCTCGAATTTAAGGCCGCTTGGTTCAGGCACGATATAGCGGGTTTTGTCGATGATGCCCGGTTCGCAAAGTTCCAGTAACGACTTTACTTCCTCTACAGGAATCTCTTTTTCCCACTCGAAACGGCTGGCGCCTGAAGCGCTGCCAATGCCCTTAATGGTGATAAATCCTTTTTCGCCCTTAATCCTGACACGGACGGTTCTTTCGGGTACCGATGAAAGGTATCCTTGGGTAATTCTGGTTGCTTTGGTAACGAAGGGTTTGAAGTCTCCTTTGACTAAAAATTTTCTTTCTATCTCTTGTGCCATAATGTGTGATTGTTAATGTTGTTTGATTGTTAAATTGCTCAATTGCTCAATTGTTCTATTGCTCTATTGCTCTATTGTTCTATTGTTATATCGTTGAAATGTTGTTGCTTCAATTCGATCTTCTCTCCCCCGGGGTTTAGCCCGGGGTGTTGTTTGTTACTTTACGCTCGTCCGGAACTTTACGCTCGTCCGGATTTGCAATCCGGACGCGATTTGCAATGGACGCGATTTGCAATTTTCTGGTTCGGATTGAAAATCCGAACCAGCTAACGTCTATAGCTCGGGGGAAGCCCATGCTAATTGGCCAGTGGTTTATCAATCCAGCCAATAACCCGTTTGATGGCTTGCAGGTAATTGATGTTTTCAACCCCTTCCAATTCTAAATCGGCGATGGTTTTTTTGATATCTTCCAACTCGGTGGACTCCGAGTTGATGGTGATGACAGAAGCCCCGTTAATCCAAACGTTGGCTACCTCGCAGATGGTGT
>JANTGU010000054.1 GCA_024762735.1 Bacteroidales bacterium
CCCGTGGTGCGCACCCGTTGGTCGTAATCGGGGGGCATGGTAAATACATACCGAACGCCGATAGATCCGATAATTGAAAAGCTCAACGCTTTAATGGGTGTAAAAATAACGCCATTGTTAACCAACAATTTAAAATACCCGGTAGTGCTGGTATATCTGCTGCTGTAGTAGTTGCTATCGTAAGTATAATAATCCCATTTTGCCGAGCCTACCCGAACTCCCGGGCCGGTAATGAAACGCCATTTTCCCTGTCCTGTAGGGTAAAAGTTAATATTTAAACCGGTATAAAACTGATTGTAAATATCATCGATGTTGGCAAAGCGGCCATAACCCAGCGAAAGGGGTATTTCAAAACCAACTTTCCCGCTTTTATTGATTCGTTCGTATGATACAGTAAAGTTATTAACGATGAGGTCGGCCAAATGATAGGTAAACAGATTTTTATTGAACTCGTTGCGCATCACGATTTTTTTTACCGGTTCAAAAAATTGTAAGCGGCCATCCTCGAAAGCGATAAGGCTTATTTCGTTGCTCCTGATAGCCATCTCGGGACCGGTGGGATTATCAAACGCCTTGTAACGAACTTCGGTAATATCGATGGTAACCTCTTTGGCTGCTATACGGTTGTTGTCACGGGTGTAAATGTAATCCTGGCTGAAAAGGCTTAAGCTTGTCAGCATTAGGGTTAATAATAGAATGGGTGTTGCTTTCATTGTTTTTTTGATTTTCGTTTCTGTTTAAAATGGCTTTTGTCGGCCACGTAAATGGTTTTTATTATTTGGGCAAATACTACTTTGCCTGTTTTGTCGGTTATATTGACCTCTTTAATCAGGCTAATTTCATTTTTTTGGGCGACGTCTGCTTTGATCTTCTCAATTTCATCAGGGGAGAAATGAAAAGTTGCGTAGGCTGTTTCCCTGGCCGGACGCTTGAATTTGATGGTGGCTTCTTTATCCCAAACAACGTACTTGTCACCAAGGATATTGATTAACTGCACCATAAAAACAGGGTCGGTAGCCGAGGCCATGCTTCCACCAAACATACTTCCCACATAGTTACGGTTTTTGTAGTTCAGCGGAATCTTAATATTTATGGTCAACAAATCTTCCGAAACATTCTTAACTCTACCTGTGGTTCGGCGATACATGGGAGCAAGGTTAAACCCGTATTTAAAGATTACGTTTTTCTTTATATACTTACCTAATAATTTTACTCCTGTTGCGTACATTTTATCCGAATTTAAAGGCAAAGATAAGTTACATTCGTTTACTACGCCACAAAAATTATCACCTTGAAATTCTAACTTCCAAAATCATCAAACATAACATTCTCCTGAGGAACACCCAAATCATCCAGCATTTTTTTAACGGCATCAATCATCATGGGGGGGCCGCAAAGGTAGTATTCAATCTCTTCGGGCTCCGGATGATTTTTCAGGTAGTTGTCAAAAATCACCTGATGGATAAATCCGGTATCTCCTGTCCAGTTATCTTCGGGTAGGGGCTCGGAAAGAGCAACAGAAAATTTGAAATTGGGAAATTCTTTTTCGATGGCTTCAAACTGATCCACATAAAAGAGCTCTTTTTTCGAGCGGCCACCATACCAAAAGGTAGCTTTCCGTTTTGTTTTCCTGGTTAAAAACTGATCGAAGATGTGCGAGCGCATGGGCGCCATGCCGGCACCACCCCCAATAAACATCATCTCGTTTTGGGTGTCTTTAATAAAAAATTCACCGTAAGGGCCCGAAACCATTACCTTGTCGCCGGGTTTACGCGAGAAAATGTAAGACGAACAGACGCCCGGGTTGACGTTCATGAACCCGTTTTTCTTTCTGTCCCACGGGGGGGTGGCAATACGAATATTAAGCATCACGATATCACCCTCGGCGGGATGGTTTGCCATGGAATAGGCTCGGTACTGCTCTTCGTTGTTTTTCATTTTCAGACTCCACATGTTAAAGTGATCCCAGTCGGCACGGTACTCCTCTTCCACGTCGATGTCCTTGCTGAAGTCAACTTCCAGTTTGGGGACATCTATTTGGATGTATCCGCCCGATTTGAAATCGAGGTGTTCCCCCGGGGGAAGTTTAACCACGAACTCTTTGATAAAGGTAGCCACATTTTTGTTTGACACCACTTCGCACTCCCATTTCTGGATTCCGAATACTTCGGCGGGCACCTCGATGTTCATGTCTTCTCTAACTTTTACCTGGCAACCCAGCCGCCAGTTGTTGGCCTGCTCCTTACGGGTAAAAAAACCTTTTTCGGTGGGCAGTATGGTTCCACCGCCTTCAACAACCTGTAAACGGCACATGCCACAAGTTCCACCGCCACCACAGGCAGAGGGTAAAAATATTTTTTGCGCCGACAAAGTGGACAGCAACGTAGATCCAGGTTCGGTAGTAATCTCTTTTTCCCCGTTAATTTTAATGGTAACCTCTCCCGAAGGGGTTAATTTTTTCTTGGCATAAAGCAAAATGCCCACCAGCAGCAGGGTAATAACAAGGAAAACACCAATACTAATGGCGATAACCATACCTATTGATATTTGAAGTAAAATCATCTTTTCGTCGATTTATTAATATTATAATTTAATTCCAAGGAAGCTCATGAAAGCAATTCCCATCAGACCGGTAATGATAAAGGTAATACCAAGGCCACGTAATGCCGGCGGCACGTTAGAGTAGCGTATTTTCTCGCGAATGGCGGCAATACCAACAATGGCTAAAAACCAACCAAGCCCTGAGCCCAGCCCAAAGGCCGTGGCTTGCCCGATGCTTTGGTAATCTCTTTCCTGCATAAACAGCGAGCCACCAAGAATGGCACAGTTTACAGCGATCAAAGGAAGAAAGATACCCAGTGAGGCATAAAGAGAAGGTGAAAATTTCTCCACCACCATCTCAACCAATTGAACCATCGAGGCGATAATGGCAATAAAAATGATAAAGCTCAAAAAGCTTAAATCCACGTCGGCAAATTCGGCCCCTGCCCATACCAGGGCACCGGGTTTAAGAATGTACTCGTTCAGTAAATAGTCCACCGGAACGGTGATGCCCAGTACGAAAATTACGGCCATCCCTAGTCCAACGGATGTTTTAACCGTTTTTGAAACAGCAAGGTATGAACACATGCCCAGGAAATAGGCAAATACCATGTTGTCAACAAAAATCGACTTTATAAATATGTTAAATATTTCTTGCATAATAATACTTTTTTAATCGTTACAGGATTGCCTATTTTTCAATTAAGTCGCGGTTGCGGTTACGCTGAATCCAGATAATAACTCCCACGGTAATCAGTGCCATGGGGGGCAAAATCATCAACCCGTTGTTTTTATAGCCAAAATCGTAAAAGGCCTGCGGGATAACATGGTAATCAAAGAGGGTTCCCGAACCCAGCAACTCTCTGAAAAAAGCGATGATGACCAAGATAAGCCCGTATCCAAGGGCGTTGCCAATTCCATCTAAAAAGGCAGGCCAGGGTTTATTGCCCATGGCAAAGGCTTCCAGACGGCCCATTAAAATACAGTTGGTAATAATAAGACCCACGAATACCGACAACTGCTTGCTGATATCGTAAACAAAGGCTTTCAGCACCTGGTCCACTAAAATTACCATGGTGGCAATCACTACCAGCTGAACGATGATTCTGATTCGCTGGGGAATTCCATTACGCAACAGCGATACCACCACATTGGATACTGCCAATACTACCATCACCGATATCGACATCACGATGGCCGGTTTTAATTTTGCCGTAACAGCCAACGCCGAACAGATTCCCAGCACCTGCACGGTAATGGGGTTGTCCATATTAAGCGGTTTGGTAACCAGCTTCATGTTTTTTGCCGAGAACAACGGTTCGCGTTCTTTAGTCTCTGCACTCATATCTTATTTGTTTTTTCTTATTTGATTAAAATAGGGCAAATAACTTTCCAGTACGTTTTTCAGCATGGCATCAACGCCTTTGCTGGTAATGGTACCTCCTGAAATGGCATCTACACCATGGATTTGCATGTTCTTGGGTAATTTTTGTGCACCTCCTTTTACCACTTCGATGGAGGTAAAATTTCCCTTGTCGTCAAAAATCTTTTTGCCCACAAACTGCTTTTTAAACGGGTCGGTGGTAATTTCGGCACCCAGGCCGGGGGTTTCCCCTTTATGGTCAAAGTAAACTCCCACTACCGTGTTTAGGTCGCTTTTTAACGCGATGTTTCCCCATATGGGACCCCAAAGACCGGTTCCAAGCATGGGTATGATATACACGGTTTCGTCATCTTTGGTTAAAATGTAAAGAGGCAACTCGTAAGGTTTTCCTTGTGATTTGTTGTAATACTGCTCTTTCAGACCCAGGGCAAAGGCTTTGCCGTTTTCTTTTGCACCCTCTTTATACTCTTCAACGACTTTACCCTCTTGGTTGATAACCACTTCTTCGGTAACATACTTGTTAAACGATGCAATCATATCATCGGTGGTAACACCATGAATGCCGGCGGCATCCAGGATACCACCCATCTTTTCGATGGCCATATTCCTTTCCTGAAAGGGCTTCAGAAGCATGGCCGCGGAAGAGAGCAATGCAGCCGCAATGATAACCATGATGGCTGCATATCTTAATATATATCCGTTACTATTGTTCATAATTATTTCTATTAGCTGTTAACCGCGACTTTAAGCCGTTTTAAACGTTTCTTGATATTGGATTCTATCACGTAATGATCGATAAGCGGGGCAAACACGTTCATCAGCAAGATGGCCAGCATCATGCCTTCGGGATAGGCCGGGTTGAACACCCGTATCAGCACGGCCATTACTCCCACCAAAAATCCGTAGATGTATTTTCCTCGTGCTGTTTGTGCCGAGGTAACCGGGTCCGTAGCCATAAACACGGCGCCAAAGGCAAACCCACCCATCACCAGATGGTAGTAAGCCGGGAGTTCCATGTACTCGTTGGCACCCCACCAATTAAACAGGAGTCCCATAACAAGTCCGCCTGCAAAAACGGATACCATGACCCGCCACGAGGCGATGCCGGTGTACAGTAAAATTACCGCGCCGATTAATATCATCAGGGTTGATGTTTCTCCAACTGATCCGGGAATGAATCCCATGAACATATCGGAAAACGAGTGGAAGTGATTGAAGTTACCGACCAGTGCATTTCCCAGGGGCGTGGCTCCCGAAAAAGTATCGGCTTTTTCGGCAATCCATACTTTATCCCCTGACATGTCGCCGGGGTAAGCAAAGAAGAGAAAAGCACGAGCCACCAACGCGGGGTTTACCACGTTCATGCCCGTACCACCAAACACCTCTTTTCCAAAGATAACGGCAAAAGCCACGGCAACTGCCAGTATCCATAGCGGAATATCGGGTGGCACAATTAAAGGGATAAGCATACCCGTTACCAGGTAGCCTTCGTTAATTTCGTGTCCTTTTATTTGGGCAAAATAAAACTCGATGCCCAGCCCCACGGCATACGACACGACGATGATGGGAACCACTTTTAGGGCACCGTAACCTATGTTTTGCCAAAAATCGGTGGTTTCGCCCAGCGATAAAAAGTGCTGGTAGCCCACGTTCCACATTCCAAAAATCAGGGCCGGAAGCGTAGCAAGTACTACTACAATCATGGTTCGCTTCATGTCAATCGAGTCTCTGATATGAGCCCCTTTTGTTGTTACCGTGTTGGGAACGAACAAAAAGGTTTCAAAGCCATCGAAGGTTGATTCGAGCCAGTGAAATTTTCCACCCTTTTGAAAGTGTGGCTTCTGTTTGTCAATAAATTTTCTAAGCGCTTTCATGCGTTACTATTCTGATTTTTTACTTAACTCATTTCTTTTCGCATCAACTCCAGTCCGTTGCGGACAAGTTCCTGCATGCTTATTTTGGAAGGATCGATCACCTCGCAAAGGGCAAAGTCTTCTGCGTCGATTTCATATATTCCCAGGTTTTCCATCAAATCGATATCTTCCACCAAAATGGCTTTCATCAATTGCATGGGATAAATATCAAACGGAAATACTTTTTCATACAGACCCGTTAAAACAAATGCCCGGAGGCCACCATGCATGTTGGTGTCGAGCCGATATTTTTTGTTGGGGGTTAGCCAGGACGGGTAGGTTTTTGAAAAGCTCCATTTACCAAAACCCGGGTGTGCCCATCCAAAGAATTCGTAATAATCGCCCTCGGGAATCACGGTCACCATCGAATCGTAAAAGCCTATAAAGCCATCCGATTCAATTTTTATACCGGTGAGCACATCGCCGCTGATAAAACGGTTTTTGTTGTCCGTTACATTGTCAACAACCATGTTGGTGATGTTAGCGCCGGTATGGGCCCGGTAATAACGGGGTTTTAGCACTTCGGAGCCGGTAAGGGCAACCATCCTGCTGCTGTCGTACTTTCCGGTTAAAAACAGTTTGCCCATGGTGATAACCCCCTGAACGTCGGTGTACCAAACTACATCTCCTTTGTTGATGGGATCCAAACGGCTTACTTGAACGCTCACGTTGCCGGAGGGATGGGGTCCCGAAAAAGTGTTGACCTGTACGTTGCTAACGTTTTTAAAAGTGTCGGGATGATTTAACTTCGCATGGATGTTCAAATGAACTTTTCCGGAAGTTAATTTGGCCAACACATCAAGTCCTGCCTGCAGTGCTTTCTCGTTACCCTTGATCATCAATTCATAATCGGGGGCTAACGGGGCAGAGTTAAAAGCGGAGACAAAAATCGACTTGGGGGTATCGTCAGGGTTGGCGACTACTGCATAGGGACGCTGCCTGATGAGTGGCCAAACACCGCTTTTTAATAATTTTTCGGTGACTTGTTGCTTGTCAAGCGATCCTGCATCGGTACTGCCAAAATCGAGACTTTCAAATTTTCCATCCGACTCGATGATTAGCTCCAAAATTTTTCGCTTGGCACCACGCTTAATTTCCACAAACTTCCCGCTTACCGGCGATGTGTATGTTATATTTTCTCTATATTTGTCGAAAAACAGGGGCGTTCCGGCTTTAACCGAATCTCCCTCTTTTACCAACATCTTTGGAAAACATCCAATAAAGTCGGGGGGCTTAATGGCAAATCGTTTGGCATCCAAGTCAATTATGGTCTTTTCAGCTTCTCCTAACAGCTTGATATCAAGACCTTTTTTAACGGAATAAACAGTTGACATATTTAAATTAATTCATGTATTAAATTGGGCGCAAGTTAATTAAAATGAAAAAAGAATTGGTAAAAATAGCAAATTATTAAGAACAAAATATAAATAAGCAGCTACTATTTTTGGCTTGGTTATTTAAGGGTAGTTATAATAACAGAATTCCTTCAACCTATACGAAAAATAGAAATTTTAAGTTTAACCTATTAGTTAAGTATAACCATTTTGCTCATGACTCATCCACGATTTAGTTTACTGATTTTTGCCTTGTTTGTTTTGAATTTGGCAAATCCGGTTTTGTCGCAGACCATTAAAAACAGCGATCTGAATTACGATAGCAATATTCAAACGGTATTGTTATATCCCTTGGGCGATCAACTCAGCGATCCGGTCATAAAACTCAACGCCGGCGAAAAGCTGCAACTTGAATTTGATGACCTGAATACCGAAAGCTATACTTTTAGATATACCATTATTCATTGTGACAGGGACTGGCATACTTCTGAGCTGCAGGTGATGGATTATCTCGAAGGGTTTTCCGAAGGCGATATTACCAACTACCAGTTTTCGCTTAACGCCATACCCTCGTACGTGCATTACCGGGCGGTGATTCCTTCGGGGGATATGCATATTAAGCTTTCGGGTAATTATATATTAAAGGTGTACTTGGACAACGATGATGATGAAAATGTCATTTTTACCCGGCGATTTTTTGTTTACGAAGAACTTGCCACCGTGGGTGCCGATATCCCCTACTATCCTAAAAAACTGGAGTATACTCAGCACAAACAACAAATTGATTTGACAGTTCGTATCCCCGATTTGTTTAACACGCAGGCTGATCAACGGGTGAGGGTTTTTATCAGGCAAAACGGCAGGTGGGATAATATGAAACGAAACCTGGTGCCTACTACCGTGATGTCGAATCGGCTTGATTACAACTATCCCGATGGTATTGTGTTTGACGGGGGAAATCAATTCAGGTTTTTCGACATGAAAAGTTATTACTACCAGGCACCCAATATCCGGCGAATAATTAGTGATGATAAAGGTTATGAAGTTATATTGCATACCGATTACTCGCGTGCCAAACGGCAATATGAAACCTATACCGATATTCACGGGATGCGCCTGGTAAAGGCACGAAATAATCAGGAGACTAATATTGAAGGCGAGTACGCACGTGTTGACTTTTCTCTCAAGGTGCCGCGGTTTTTTGATGCAGAGGTATATATAATAGGTGCTCTCACCGATTGGCAACTCGACCCGAACAGCAAAATGGTATATAACGAAAGCCGGAGGATGTACACTAAAACACTGTTTTTAAAACAGGGTTACTACAACTACAAGTATGTTGTGTTGCCCAACGATAAAACCGTGGCCGATGTTACCTTGTTGGAAGGTGATTTTTGGGACACCCAAAACCTGTATAAAGTTTATGTTTACTATCGAAACATCATGCCCGAATACGACCGGCTGATCGGGTATCACGAATTTAACTCTTTTTCGGCGAAACGATAAGGTTAACCAATAGAGTATTCTTATAAGTTGTTATTTTAGGAATGTTTCCGGTTATTGCTTCACCACCTTTACGCTCCCCGCCTCTCGGCCATCAATCCTTAGCACTACCACGTAAACCCCCGAGGGCAGCATGTTGCCGCTGTTGTCGGTGCCGTTCCAGGGGATTTCGCAGCTGCCGGGCAGTTGGTTGCCGCTTTGCAGGGTTTTTACCAACAGGCCGGCGGCGTTGTAAACTTCTATGTTAACACGGGCGGATTTATCCCATTGTGCCGTGATGGTGGTTTGTTGGCTAAAGGGATTGGGGGCAACCGTGAGGTTTGACTTTTGGAATTTGGGATTTGGAATTTCTTTCACATCCACCGTGGGGTTCCACTCGTAAGCGCCCATGTCTATTTTGCCGTTGAAGACACGCGGGTTGCCGGCCAGGTCGGTGTCGGGCATATTGTCTAAAATAAACTGCGGTAAATCCAGCGTGCCGGCATCAATGCAGGGCGACTCGTCCGACAGGTTGTACGGAAATTCTTCGCCACCGTAAAACAGGGGGTCGGTGTCGAGGTTGGTGGTGGCGTAGTTTAGAATGGTTGCACCTTGCAATAGACGAATGTTTTCCTTGCCACCGTCAACAAGAGAGTTGTTTATATTTAACCGGCAGGTATCGTAAGCATAAGTCGCCATATAAAATTCAACAGGCTCATTATTATAAAAAATGGAGTTGTATGCCGTGGCTTCAGAATACTTATTAGCAACACCTATATTACCACCATAGATGTTGTCAGAAGTATTATCACTAAAGGTGCTGTTGGTTATAAATACTTTACCAGCATTAAATACCATTAGCGCAGTTGCCCCTGGCGCTGTACCCAGCGATGCTGTATGGTTATTGAAGAACAGACAATTATACAAATAAGCAATCATAGTATTTGGAATAAAATATTGTCCGCTGTTTACAGACAATCCACCACCTAATGCTTCATCAGTTATAGTTGTATCCGGAAAGTTATTATAAAAAAGACAATTGTTAAAAAATATTGTATCACTTTCGGAATAGGCATTATTCAAACCAAATGATGTTCTCACAGCTTCCCCTCCAATGTTGTTATAAAACTTAACATTATTTAATTGCATATTGCATGAATTATGAATGTTAATGGCACTAATTAAAGAACCATTATTATTGGTTAATATTAGGTTGTTCAGTAAAGAGGTTGGACAATTATTAATATCCACACTTCCATAGTTCCAAATACTATTAATATTCCATTACCGTTTTTTAAAGTTATATTGCTTACAGAAACTTTACCTGAATAATGACCCCGTAACAAGTAAATTTTA
>JANTGU010000055.1 GCA_024762735.1 Bacteroidales bacterium
ATACATCACTATGCAAGACCTGGTAAGTAAAATAGTTAAACGCTATCAAAACGACAAGACACGCCTGATGGATATCCTGCTGGATATTCAAAGCGAGCGGGGGCATTTGTCGCATACTGATTGCGATGATTTGGCCAAAAAGTTAAAAATGTCCACCGCCGAAGTTTGCGAAACCGCGAGTTTCTATCATTTCTTCACTTGCAAAGAGGCTCGTTACAGCATTTACCTTAACAACAGCATCACCTCTGAGATGGCCGGTCGCGCAAAGGTGGCAGAGGCTTTTGAAGAGGCATGTCAAACCTCTTTTGGAGAGACTTCAGAAGATGGCATGTTTTATTTAAACCACACCTCCTGTATCGGAATGAACGATCAGGAGCCGGCAGCGCTTATCAACGGCATCCCGTTTACGCAGCTCACCCCCTTCAGGGTTAAGGAGTTGATTTCAGCATTAAAAAGCGGACAATCGCTGTCCGAAGTGGTTTACGAATCGCTGGGGGATGGTAAAAATGCTCATCCGCTGATTCATTCGATGGTCAACAATCACATCCGAAAAAGAGGTGTCCTGTTAACCGACGACTATCCCGCCTTCGAAGTGATAAAAACAAAACTCTGCCAGCGGTCACCCGAGGAGATTATCACCATTGTTGAAGGTTCCAACATCAGGGGTCGCGGCGGCGCCGGCTTCCCTACCGGATTAAAATGGAAATTTGGCAGGCTTACCAAGGCTGAACACAGAGTTATCATCTGCAATGCTGATGAAGGGGAACCGGGCACCTTTAAAGACAGGGTACTGCTTACCGAATTTCCCGAGTTGGTATTTGAAGGTATGGTTGTAGCTGCTTTTGCCACCGGCGCCGACATCGGGGTGTTATACCTGCGCCACGAATACAAATACCTGCTCAACTATCTTAACGATGTATTAGAGCGCATGCGTGAGCAATCACTACTGGGCAAAGAGATAAACGGTTGTAAAAACTTTAGTTTTGACATCCGTATTCAGCTGGGTGCCGGAGCTTACGTTTGTGGTGAAGAGTCAGCCTTGATTGAATCGATGGAAGGCAAGCGCGGAGAGCCCCGCGACAAGCCCCCCTTCCCTGTTGAAAAAGGCTACCTGGGTTACCCAACCATTGTTAACAACGTAGAAACACTGGCCTCCGTGGTAAAAATCATCCACCACGGCGCAGCTTGGTTAGACAGCATGGGTGCTTCCGACTCAGCAGGCACTAAAATCCTGAGCATCTCGGGCGACTGCCTCTTCCCAGGGATTTATGAAGTAGAGTGGGGCACGACCATCAACGATGTACTGAGCATGGCCGGCGCGTATGATGTGCAAGCCATCCAGGTAGGTGGGCCGTCCGGCGTCCTGCTTTCAAAAAAAGGTTTTGACAGGACACTTAGCTACTCCGATTTAGCCACCGGGGGATCGATGATAGTTTTTAATCATTCCCGCGATTTACTACGCGAAGTGGTGCTTAACTTCATGGATTTCTTTATTGAAGAGTCATGCGGATCGTGCTCCACTTGCCGCATCATGCCCACAGTATTAAAAAACAAGCTGTTAAAAATATTGGATGGGCATGGCGTAAAACAAGACCTTACGGAGTTAGCGTCATGGGGGAAACTATTAAAAATAAGTCGTTGCGGGCTGGGTCAAACGGCCGGCAACCCGGTTTTAACCAGTCTCTCCAACTTCAGATCGCTATACGAAGCGTTGCTCCAACAAGACAAAACCTTTGACACCGGTTTTGATCTGGAGAAGGCTGTTGTTGAGTCGTGCAATTTTGTGAATCGTAAACCGGTTTTGGAAACCAAAAATTTGAATTAAAATGGCTGATACAATAAAAATAAAAATCGACGGCAAAGAAATTATTACCTCCAAAGGGAAAACCATTTTGGAAGCCGCCACTGACAATGGAGTATTTATTCCTACCCTGTGCCATTTCCCGGGTGTTCCGCCCAAAGGCTCGTGCCGCGTGTGCACGGTAAAGGTAAACAACCGGTTCATGACCTCGTGCTCCACTCCTGCAGCTGACGGGATGAACATCAGCAACAACCACGAGGAAATAGTGGATTACAGAAAAAGCATCGTGGAGTTGCTTTTTGTAAGTGGCAACCACTTTTGTCCTGCCTGCGAAAAAAGCGGCAACTGCGAGCTACAGGCATTGGCCTACAGGCTTGGGATGCTGGTTCCCCGTTTCCCCTTTTCATTTCCTAAAAAAGCAGTGGATGCCAGCAGTCCGAAAATTATTAAAGAACAAAACCGGTGTATCCTTTGTAAGCGCTGCATCAAAACCATCAAAGACAAAGAGGGAAAGCGCTATTTTGCTTTCAGCCATCGCGGCAACCAACTGGAAGTGATTTTAGATAAGCAGATGGGAAACACTATTTCGGACAAGCTGGCCAAACAAGCCATGGAGAATTGTCCCGTGGGCTCGATCATTTACAAAGGAAAAGGTTTTTCCGACCCCATCGGGAAGCGGAAATATGATAAAAAGCCCATTGGCAGCCACATAGAGAAATAACTGAAAAACAGAAAATCATGGAAAAAAAAGTAATAGCCACCACCTCGCTTGCCGGATGTTTCGGTTGTCACATGTCGTTTTTAGACATCGACGAAAGGCTACTCGATTTAATTGAGCTGGTAGAGTTTAACAAATCACCGATTGATGACATCAAAAAATTTACCAAGCCGGTTGATATTGGCATTATTGAGGGCGGATGTGCCAACAGCGAAAACGTGGAAGTATTGAGGTACTTCCGCGAGAACTGCAAGATTCTGGTATCGTTGGGCGAGTGCGCCATCATGGGCGGACTTCCGGCCATGCGTAATGGCATATCCATTGACGAGTGCCTTGAAGAGGCTTATTTGAATGGCCCCACGGTACAACTGAACAAAGAAAAGATTTTACCCAACGACGAAGAGATTCCCATGTTGCTGGACAGGGTTGTTCCCTGCCACGAAGTGGTTAAAATCGACTATTTCCTGCCCGGCTGTGCACCACGCGCCGACCTTATCTGGGATGCGCTGGTAGCCATTGTTACCGGGAAAGAGATGGACTTACCTTATGAAGTCGTGAAATTTGATTAAAAACATTTGAAAAAACAGAAAACCATGTCAAAAAAAATAACCATCGAACCGGTAACCCGGGTGGAAGGCCACGGTAAGGTTACCATCAAACTGGATGACTTAGGACGCGTCACCGAATCGCGGCTTCACATTGTAGAATTCAGAGGCTTTGAACGTTTTGTGCAAGGGAGACCTTACTGGGAAGCTCCCGTGCTGGTGCAGCGCCTGTGCGGCATTTGTCCCGTGAGTCACCATTTAGCCGCCGCCAAAGCATTGGATGTGATAGTAGGGGCAGGAACCGGCGAAGGACTTACCGTAACCGGTGAAAAAGTGCGCCGGCTGATGCACTACGGGCAATTTTTCCAGTCGCATGTACTCCATTTTTTCCACCTGAGTTCACCCGATTTTCTCTTTGGCATTGATGCCGCTCCCGAGCTACGAAATATTATTGCCGTGGCACAGGAAAACAAGGATCTGGCCTATCAGGGCATTATGATGAGAAAATATGGGCAGGAGGTTATTGCCGCCACTGCCGGTAAAAAAGTTCATGGAACCGGTGCCATTCCGGGAGGAGTGAACAAGAACTTAACTCTCGCCGAGCGCGACAATCTATTAAAAGGCCCCGATCCCATGAGCGCTGATAAAATGGTAGAGTGGTCGTTGGGAGCCCTCGACTTTTTTAAACACTACCACAAAAACAACCAACAGATGGTTGACAATTACGCCAGTTTCCCGTCAAACCACCTTAGCCTGGTTCGTAAAGATGGTGCGTTAGACATCTACCACGGGGTGTTGAGAGCTGTTGACAACGAAGGCCGTCGTATTTTAAATGATGTCGATTATCAGGACTATAACAACTATATCGAGGAAGAGGTTCGCAACTGGACTTACATGAAATTCCCTTATCTAAAGGAATATGGCCGCGAAAAAGGGTGGTACAGGGTAGGGCCGCTGGCACGCCTGAACGTGTGTGATTTTATACCCACCCCTCTGGCACAAAAAGAGTTTGAAGAATTTAAAGCCTACACCAAAGGGAAACCCAACGGCATGAGCCTCCACTATCACTGGGCACGATTAATCGAAGTACTGCACAGTGCCGAAGTAATGCGCGACCTCCTCAACGACCCTGACCTGCAAGGCAACGACCTGGTTGTAAAGGGCGCCCGACAAGGTGAAGGTGTGGGAGTCATTGAAGCACCCCGCGGCACTTTGTTCCATCACTACAAGGTGGATGATAACGATCTTATCACCATGGCCAACCTGATTGTTTCCACCACCAACAACAACGAACCCATGAACCGAGCGGTAAACGCTACAGCCAAAGCCTTTATGAATGGCAAGCAGGAAATTACCGAGCCCATGATGAATGCTGTTGAAGTGGCCATCAGAGCCTATGACCCCTGTTTGAGCTGTGCCACCCATGCCCTGGGACAGATGCCCCTGGAAGTTACCCTCATGAATGAACAAGATGAAATCATTGATCAAAAAATAAAAGGATAAAGTTAATAATCGTAATAACATGAACAGAGAGAAAAAAGTGCTCATCTACGGCTACGGCAACCCGGGTCGCAAGGATGACGGAATGGGTATTAAAATTACCGAAATGATTGAAGAGTGGAAAAATGCTCACGATTTAGATCAAATTGATATTGACAGCAACTATCAGCTGAATGTTGAAGACGCTGAAAAGGTTTCGCAATACAACATCGTAATTTTTGTAGACGCCTCACAGGAAGCCGATTTAACCAATTTCAGGCTTGCCGAGGTAGAGCCCAACAATCAAAAAGTTGAGTTTACTATGCATGCCGTATCGCCAGCATACATCGTTCACCTTTGCCAGGAACTCTTCCACAAAAAACCAGAAGCAAAACTGTTAAGCATTAAAGGCTATCGCTGGGATTTTGAAGAAGGGATTTCCGACAGTGCACTTCTTAACATGGAACGGGCCTTTATCTTTTTACAGTGCCAGCTACAAAATATGCTGAATATTGAGTTCTCAGAAATTAAATGCAACTAATATGGATTTATCAACAAAATATTTAGGGTTGCAGCTTAAAAACCCAATCGTGGTAAGCAGCTCCCGGATGACCGGTGATATTGAATCAATAAAAAAGTGTATTGACGCGGGTGCGGGGGCTATCGTTTTAAAATCACTATTCGAGGAGCAGCTGCGCATAAAAACGGAATCAACCCTGGATGGCAGCAGGGCATCAGAGATGTACTTTTGGTTTCCCGAAGCTAAAAACCTGGTGATGGAACAGGGTATTAAGGCCAACATGGAACAGTACCTCAACTTTGTGCGGAAGGTTAAGGCCATGAGCAGCGTGCCCATCATCGCCAGCATCAACTGCCAAACACCGAACGAGTGGCCTCATTTTGCTTCTGCCATCCAGGAAGCCGGTGCCGATGCCCTGGAGTTGAACATTGCCATTTTCCCGTTTAACAACTCCATGGCCAGCTGTGAGTTGGAGGAGGTGTATATAGAAATTTTGAATCAGGTTAAAAAGCATGTTTCCATCCCGGTTTCCATCAAGCTGGGACACTATTTCACCAACCTGTGCGCCCTGGCCCACCGGCTGGTGCAAAACAAAGCGGACGGTCTGGTTTTGTTTAACCGCTATTTCAGACCTGACATCGATATCGATTCGATGAAAGTGGTTGAAGACAACTACTTTTCTTCACCCGAGGAATTGCCTGAGTCGTTACGTTGGATTGCGCTGATGACCGAGAATGACCTGGGCTGCGATTTAGCGGCATCCTCCGGCATTCACTCCTATGTGGGGGTGGTAAAACAGTTGCTCGCCGGAGCCGATGTAGCGCAAATTTGCAGCACGTTGTATCTTAACGGCATTGACTATTTAGGCGAAATTATCAGCGGGTTGGAAAGCTGGATGATGAGCCACAACTTCGAAGGCATCAACGATTTTAAAGGCAAGTCGCTAAACAAACAAACCATGGATGCCTCTTTCGAACGGGTTCACTTTATGAACCGGAACTTTGATTAAACAAAATGTGGGTTTAGCCTTGGCAGTAGAAGTTGATTGGTTTTAATTACAAAAAAAAGATAAAGCCTTTCGCATAAACTATGGGCTTGCAGAATAGATTCTTTAAAGGCTGGAGAGCTGCTTTGCTTTCCAGCCTTTCATGTTAAAAAAGCAGAACAAAACACCCTACAAAGCTTTGTCGTAAAATATTTTAACAGCTCCCACGGCGATGTCTGCCTTAATGTATAACGGGATTCTTTTTTCATCGTTTGATATCCAAACCTCAATGGCATCATCTGAACTAAAAAGTTTGCTTCCGGTAACGATGGCCGAGAACCGCAAGGCACGGTAGTCAGGCATCTTTTCCATCACCAAGGTATCAACCCCACGAAACACGATAGCTTGCTGATGGATGAGCCCGTCCATAAGGATGGGAAGTGTGATAGTGTCTCCCTCGTTCAGAGTATTGACATCTACAAACCTCAGTTTGCTCGCAGCTGATTGTGCATCGAACAATATGCCATGGAGAGCGAGGGTATCCAGGGTTAAAGGCTTACGGGTTTCCTCGGTGCGAATATAAGCTACCGAATCGGCATAGTTAAATTGATACAGATTATTAATCCGGTACCCACCCTCCAGGGTGTTTTTGGTTGCCAACAGCGGGTTATAGCTATCGGGATAACACCATGATGTGTAATGGTCGTCGAGTTTAAAAAGCCAGCTCCAGCGATTCAATGACTTGCCCGTTCCATCCAGCCGAACTACCGGAATGCTGTTTAGGGTATCAGGATTCGTCGTCAGAGCAAGTCTGCCCGCATCAATCCATATAAAACCCCAGTTGTAGTAAACGTTATAGGATAGTTTTTCTGTTTGTCCTTTCAGGCTAACCCCTAAAAACACCAGCAAAAACAGTATGGATAAATGCTTCTTCATTTATTACCCGGCTACTCGGGGCCAAAAGATTCGAGTCCCCTTTTATTAAGATAAACAACGATGGAACCCACCACAATTTTGGCCTTGACTTTGGTTAATCGCCGATAGGCATCATCCGTTAACCATACCTCGATGGCACTATCACCTCTAAAAAAGGTGCTGTTAGCCACCACGGCTCCCAGCTTAATCATGGGGACTTTGGTATGGTTTGTCGATTGCAAAGTATCCCTACCCATGTAAATAATGGGTTGCTCAAATATTTTCCCGTCCAGAATGGTTGTAAACCTGACCGTATCGCCGATGGCGAAATGGTTAAAATTCCAGGTTCTAAGGTAATACAGCGCCGACAGGGCATCGGTAATAAATCCCGAATATTGAACCTTGCGGCTTACCGGGTCCTTGTCCGTCGACTCCAGATACATAGACACTTCGGAGGCTGCTTTATCAAAACGATATATGGTATGAACCCAAACACCCTGTTCAGTATTCTCCTTTTCAAACCTTATGGGATACAACGAATTAAATTCGGTTACCGACTTATAGTGATCCTCAAGCCTAAAAATCCAATCATACTTTTTCAACGAGTAGCCCTCTGCCATAAAACGGTAGGCTTTGGTACTGTCTTCCACGATGGTGTCAGTTGAAAAATTAGCCAGTCCCGCTTTTATCCATATATTACCCAGTTTATAATACACATCGTAATGGAGCTTTTCTGGTGCTGGTAGTTTATAGGCGGTATCAGCCACGGGTTGTGCGGTAGCCGTCCATGAAAGAACAGAGGCCAAAATAATAAGTGCGATTTGCTTCATGAAAAAATTTTTGCAAAAGTAGCACAAATTGTACCTTTACAAATAATTCGCTACTGAACCTAAGCAGGCTGGCACAGTATAAGAGCTATAACTATTTAACTTCCTGCATGGTACGAATTTGTTTTAGCACCATTTTTTTGGGACTAAACGGAATGGCTGCCATCATCATGCGCTGCATGAGGGGTAGTCCGGCAACCACATCCAACTTCCCTTTTAACATGCCGTTATAGCCGGCCAGAGCCACTTTATGCGCACTGGCTGTCTTTTTAAACATCTCGGTTTTATCCATGCCCGACACACGCCCGAATTCAGTTTCGGTGGCACCCGGCATCAAAGTAGTAACCGTTACATTGGTATCGTGCAACTCCTCGGCAATGGCATTGCTGAAGGAGGTAACATACGCCTTTGAAGCAAAATAGACTGCCTGCAATGGCCCCGGCATAAGGCTTGCTGTTGATGAAACATTGAGGATTTTACCCCTGTTACGCTGTACAAAACCGGGCAGGAAAAAGCGGGTAAGCGCCGTTAATGCCACGATGTTAAGATTAATCATCGCCAAATCGTCCTCCCAGGGCCGTTGGTGAAATTTGCCCAACCCGCCAAAGCCGGCATTGTTGATTAAATAGTCAATGGTAATGCCATGCGCTTCTACTTCATCAAAAACCTGTTTGGAAGCATCGGGATGGGTTAAATCTTTGGCAATGACCATCACTTCTACACCGTACTTTTCTTCAAGCTCCTTTTTCAAGGTATTTAATTTATCCTGGCTTCGTGCCACGACTATCAAATCGCCGCCACGCCCGGCATGTATCATGGCTAACTCTCTTCCTATTCCGGTGGAAGCTCCTGTTATTAAGGCTGTATTTTTCATTTCCTTATATTGTGTTTGTCCCGATTAAAATTTTGTATAGTTCATCAAGTTTATTTGTCGGACGGTAAGATAACTCCTTACAAAATAAAAAACGAAAAACTAAAAGTGCTCCTTTAACCAGTTGATAATACCCGCGATAACCTCATCCTTATTGGGTTCGTTAATGACTTCGTGGCGAGCTCCTTCATACAACTTCTCCGTAACTGATTGCACGCCTGCATCCCGGTATTTCCTTGCAATCAAATCAATGTCTTTTCCCTGGTTTGAAAGCGGATCGTCCATGCCAGAAATCAGGTAAATGGCCAAATCTTTTGGTGTATGATAGAAAACCTCCATTTCCCTGTCCTGTAAAATTCCTACCGACATCTGAACGCCAAACTCAATGGTAATGGGGTTTCCGTTTAAAGGATCCTCCAGATACTTTTCCACCTCTTTTTCATCACTATTGATAAAATCACGGGGTCCTTTTCGGTTTTTAACTTTATTGTTGAGTTGCGTCCACAAAAAATTATCAAATGATTTGTTTGGCTTATTCTTGTCGGCAAACAACGACCAAAGCTTAGCCAGCACCAGCCCTCCTTTAAGTTCCAGGGTATTTCCCCAGGTTGTTCCCGAAATTACAGCGGCCTTGAACTCCTCACCCCTCATCGAAATAAACTTCCGGGTTAAAAAAGAGCCCAGGCTGTGGCCAAAGATGGCTTTGGGGAATCCGGGAAACCTCTTTTCAACATCATCCAAAATCTCACCCAAATCATCCACCACTTTTAAAAAGCCATCCTCATCGCCAAAGTGCGAAAAAACACCACTCGCTTTGGCCGTTAAACCATGCCCCCGATGATCGGGTGCAAAAACGGCAAAGCCCTCCTTGTTAAGTTTGCGGGCGAAATAGTCGTAACGATAAGCGTGTTCCACGGCTCCATGCACGATAAGCATTAACTTATCGGGATGTTCCGGAATCCATTGGTGCAAATAAATGTCTGCGCCGTCACGGGTTTTAACCACTGATGTACTGTATTGCATAATCCAAAATTTAAAACAGATAAAATTATACAAAAAAGCAAACCAAAATCAGTTGCACGCTAATTCTTATGATTGTATACTCTAATCCATTAAGATAAGGTAATTCTATAGGAGCTATGAAGAAAAAAAACAAAGAGGAATTGATCATCCTCACATGAAACGAATTTCGATTATTTACAAGCAACGTACATCGGTATGCGTCGCCCTTGTATGGACCAGCCTGTGGAACACCGATGTACGTTGCTTGT
>JANTGU010000056.1 GCA_024762735.1 Bacteroidales bacterium
CCACCCCGTAAATAGTTGACATAAAAATAAACGGTATCGGTAGTGTAGGCAATATTACCTCTGGAATCAGTAATGTGAAACAAGTAGCTATCGCTGTTTTTCTTGTCTTCAACCTTGTATTTGCTGGCAAGCTGCGATATTACTTTTGTTTTATCCTCGGGCGAAACAATGGTAGCTGAAGAGGATATCTTGTTTTTCAGGAAGAAAAATTCGCCATTGTAAAAATGAAACTGGAAAAGAAATTTATAGTATCCTGCGGTATCACGGTAAAAATAAATCATGTGGCCGGGAATGTTTTCAGAGTTATCAATGGTAAAATCAGCCTTATCCATTACATCGAACAACCGTTCTTCCGTAATTTCATCGATAGGAATTTTACCAAATACCAGTCTTTTTTCCGAATTTCTAAACTCGGTACCCTCTTCCGGCTCGTGAAAAATAGTTTCAATAAAGTTGTCCATACTTACAATGTGGTTCTCACGGTTGTAAAAAGCCGAGTTTTTTGAGGTGGTTTTACTAAGCTTCGCTTTCTTGCCTGATTTTTTAAAAGAAAAGAGTCCCATATTATTAATGTTTAACGGTGGTTTGCAGGCTACAAAGATAACAAGGTTTTTAAATTATCTGCCTTTATATAGTTGATTGATTCTATTTTTATGAAAGAGCACTGATTAAAGCTGTTATTTTTTCCGGTCAATGGTAAACCGGATAATCTCTTTCAGCATGAGCTGCGATTCATTTCTGGTAAAGCTATCCAGTAAAGATAACGCTTCTTCTTCAAATTCCGTCATCTTTTTCATGGTATATTCCATACCGCCCGATTCCTTTACCCGGTCAACCAACCAATCTACCTTTTGTTTGTCATCGCTATGGTTTTTAACAATGTTAATGTATGCTCTTTTTTCTTTTTTGTTGCAATGGTTTAACAGGTAGATGAGGGGCAGCGTCATTTTTTTCTCCTTGATATCAATGCCGGTGGGTTTGCCAATGTCATTACCCGCGCCAAAATCCAGCAGGTCATCTTTTATTTGAAAGGCCATCCCCAGGTTTTCACCAATCTTGTGCATTTTGGCAATGACCTCCTTGTCAGAATTGGCAGAAGCGGCTCCCACGGCAAAACAGGAGGCAAGCAGTGAGGCGGTTTTCCTACGGATGATATCGAAATAAACCGCTTCATCAATATCCAGTTTGCGTGCTTTTTCAATTTGCAAAAGCTCCCCCTCGCTCATCTCCTTCACGGCTCTTGAAACGATTTCCAACATTTGATAATCGCCATTTTCAACGGCCAGCAACATTCCTCTTGAAAGTAAAAAATCGCCGGCTAATACCGCCACTTTGTTTCGCCAAACGGCATTAATTGAAAACCGTCCCCTGCGCTGATACGATTCGTCCACCACATCATCGTGAACCAGGGTCGCCGTATGAAGCAGTTCGACCAGCGTGGCCGCGCGGTAAGTGGATGGGTTTATCTCGCCCGTGAGCCCGGCGCTGTAAAGCACGATAATAGGGCGTATCTGTTTTCCCTTGCTTTTAAGAATGTACTGCATGATTATGTCCAGCAGGGGTGTGTTGGATTTTACAGCCGACCTGAAAACCTTGTTAAAAGCTGACAAGTGGCCTGATACCGGCTTTTTAATGTTTTTTAAACTATCCATAAGTAATCAGGCTCAAAATTAATCCTATTTTCGCTAAAATTTTTTTTATGGCAACTTTTTTATTTGATGAATTGATATTCGGGCCGGTAAAGAGCCGAAGGTTGGGCGTTTCGCTGGGCATTAACCTTTTACCTACCGACAATAAATATTGTACTTTTAACTGTGTTTACTGCGAGTGTGGCTGGACTGACATCGAGGGGAAGAAAATTGTTTTACCCAAGCGCGATGAGTTTAAACAAAAACTGGTAGCCAAGCTTCAAGCATTACAAGGAACCGAAAACGAACCCGATGCTATTACCTTTGCCGGCAATGGTGAGCCGACCATTCATCCCGATTTTTCGGAAATTATTGATGATACGGTGGAGGCACGCAATCAGTATGCCCCAAAAGCAAAAATCAGCGTACTGTCAAACGCCAGCCAGCTGCATAAAAAAAGGGTGAAGGTGGCGTTGAAAAAGGTGGATAAGAACATTCAAAAGCTGGATGCCGGTACCAACGAAATGTTTCAACGGATAAACCAGCCTCTGGGTAACCTATCGTTGAATCAAATTGTGGATAAGCTGCTGTCGTTCGAGGGGAAGTTGATTATCCAGACGCTTTTTATTAGAGGAACGGTTAAGGGAAAGTGGGTAGACAATACCACGGAGGAAGAGGTATCCAAGTGGCTTGAACTGGTTAAAAAAGTAAATCCCGAATATGTGATGATTTACCCCATTGACCGTGATACTCCGGCCAAAGATTTGGAAAAAATTTCAGCGGATGAATTGGATGCTATTGCCTTGCGGGTAAAGGAAGCCGGTATCGAAACCGAAGTTTATTACTAACGGTTCACGACTTGATACGTGTATAAACGTTGTATCCATCAATGGTTTCAACGTTAAAGAGAATCTCGCTGTTGTTAATCTGTTGTTCCATTTTAACACCAAAGTCGTTTTCGTAATCTTCAGGCTCCATGACGATTTTTAAATTCGTGGTCTCGAAGCCCATGGAGCTTATGAGTTTAATCCATTTGCTGGAGTAACCGGTTTTGGCTCCCGGCATCGTGACAAACAAGTCGTATTCTTTGTCGCTGGTGTCGATATCTTTAACTTTTTTGTACCCGAACAAAGCGTTTAGTCGCTGCATGGCTTTGTTTTCTTTGCGCACTTTGGCATAAAGTTTTTTTATCCCGAACAGGTTGCTTACTAACTCATTAATGGTTACGGTACCCACCACAGGGATTAGCAGCGCCGATAGATCACGCTCGTTCATAAAAATACCTGCTTCTCCCGAGCGCTCCTCCCAGTTAACATCTTTTACATTGATTAGCCCCACGCGCCGTCCTTTATATTCAAGAATAAAATAGAAATTATTAAAATTGTTGATGCTTTTAAACCATGCCCGTTGTTCTTCAGGGGTGATGATTTTTTGATAAAGCATATTTTTCCTGATGATATCTGAATTTCTCCACTGCCTTACCAACTCAATATCTTTTTCCTTTAATCGCTCTACTACCAATCCGTTAATCTCAATTTTCATCTTTTTCGCTGATAATGTAGGGGGGTTTTTTATTTTGTGATTGATACAGCCGGCTGATATACTCACCAATAACACCCAGGCTAAACAGGATTAAACTGGTAGAAAGCATGATGCCTACAATAATAGAGGTGTACCCCAGCGGTACATCGTAAAATATTTTGGCAGCCACGTAGTAGGCAACAACCACTAAAAAGAAAATGGATGAAAAGAGCCCGCCGTAAACCATGAATTTCAAAGGGAAGTTGGTGTACGACAGAATTAATTCAACCAAAAAGCGCCACAGTTTACCATAGGTATAACCCGATTTGTTCACGGTTCGTTTTTGGTGTTCAACCCAGGCGTAATTCACCGATCCGGTGTACCACCAAAGCAGTTCGTCAATAAAAATAATGTTATGGGTGTGTGGAAAAATTTTAGTTACCACCGTTTGTTTTATTAGTCTGAACGATGAAATGGTATCAGGCCTGTCGAGTAGTTTGCCGCCTGTCTTTCGTACAATTTTACTGCCCAGGTTACGAATGAACGAGTGCTGTTTCTTTTTGTAAACACCGTACACCAGGTCGCTGTCCTGCTCTTTTTGTTTGTCAATTAATTTACCAATCTCTTCGGGAGGTTGTTGCAGGTCGTCGTCAATGGTGATGATAAACTTTCCTTTGGCGTTTTCCATGCCACAAAAAGTAGCGTTTTGCTGCCCATAGTTTTTAATAAACCGGATAATAGTAACTCCGCCTGGGTTGAGTGCTTTGATGGCTTTGAGAACTTCCCAGCTGTTGTCCAGACTGCCGTCATCCACAAAAACAAATTCAACCGTTTTACCAATCGAATTGAAAAACTCCAAAGTCCGGTCGTAGAGTTTCCGCAAGGTAAACTCGCTGTTAAATACCGGCACAACTATGGAGTAGTCAATCATTTTAAAATGATATGGGTTGCTATTCTTTTTCTTTTTTTGCTACCTCTTCTTTCATGGCACCAAAGGCAGCCCTGCTCTCTTCCTCGGTTAGGTCAGGCTTAGCCTCACCCTTGGCGATAGCAGCTTCCTTTTCCTCTACTTTGCCTTTTACCACGTCAAAAACATCCTGAATGGTGTTGGCATTGATAAACTCGTCGGCCACCAGGGTAACATCGTATTCGATGTTAACCAACACGACAAACATCAGTGCATTTACCGAGTCCCAGTCCATGCTGTCTCTGAAATTTGTTTCCGGAGTAAGTTGCCCCTGAGGCAGATCAGGGAACTCAGCCTCAATTTTTTGTATAAAATCTTCAATGGTTATTGCCTTCATAAGTATCGTGTCAATTTAAGCATGCAAAGCTAATTATTTTTAATTGCAATAAATATTCCTTATAATTAAATCGTTAAAACTGCCGCTAATTTTCTGTTTTTGATATAGATGTCGGTACTGTGCATATTTTATTACTTTTGATGCCTGATAGTCATCAAGCTTACATGTTAGCAGTTAATAATTTTTAGGCTTGATTCCCTTCTAGGAGGTAGCTTGTCGACTATAAAGTATGATAAAAACAGATGATATGGCAAAAAAATTACTATTGATTAACCCCCGGAATTATTTAAAAGGAGGACTGTTGAAGCAGGAGTTTTCAAATTTTCCTCCGCTGGGATTGGGTATTGTTGCCAGGCTTACGCCGGATGATTGGGAGATAGAGATATTAGATGAGAACTTTGATGACTTTGAATATAAAGAGGCTGACCTGGTGGGGTTAACGGCCTTTACCAGCAATGTGTATCGTGCTTATCAGATAGCCAAACTGTACCGCGAAAATGATGTACCCACGGTGATGGGTGGCGTGCATGTAAGCATGATGACAGAGGAAGCGCTGCAATACATCGATACGGTGGTAAAAGGAGAAGCCGAGAGTGTTTGGCCCACGGTGATAGCTGATTTTGAGAAAGGACAACTTAAACGAACGTATGAAGGGGTCAGGCTTCCTGCTGACCAGCTGGTACCGGCACGCCACGATCTTTTTCATCCTGATTATAAAAATGCATCCATTCAAACCACGCGTGGCTGTCCGTGGCGGTGTGACTTTTGTACGGTACATGCTTTTAACGGAACAGCCTATAGGCAGAGGCCTGTAAAAGATATTCTGGATGAAATTGAAATGACACTGGATAGGGAATTTCTTTTTTTTGTGGATGATAATCTGGTAGGCTATAGCAAGAAATCGATGGCGAGAACCATTGAACTGTTGAAAGGAATGAAAGAACGCGGCTACAAGCGTGAATGGTTTACCCAGGCTTCTATTAATTTTGCTGAAAATGAAGAGGTGTTGCAGTTGGCTCATGATACAGGCTGCAAGCTGGTGTTGATGGGTATTGAAACGGAAAAGCTTGAAGGACTGGAGGAAACCAACAAAGATTTAAATCAGAAAATTGGCTTTGGCCATTATGACGATATTTTTAGCAGAATTCACGAGTATGGCATAGCCGTGCTGGGTACTTTTATTTTTGCTTTGGACACTGATACCCCTGAGGATTTAAAAAAACGGGTTGACTTTATCATCAATTCAAAAGTTGATGCTTATCAAACGTCAGTTTTAACGCCCTTCCCGGGAACCGGAACCTATCGGAAATTTGTGGAAGAAGACAGAATTCATTACAAAAACTTCCCGGAGGACTGGCAGCGGATGCGCTTTTTTGAAAATGTAATCGATCCCATAACGATGACCCACGAGGAGCTTAACGATGTGCTTTTTAGGGAGTGGAGCCGTCTCTTTAGCAAACGAACCATTTTGGATAAGTTCAAGATGACCCTTCGCGAAACGAAAGACCCCAACGCGGCTTTCTGGGCGTTAACTACCAACGCGAGTTATGGTAACACCATCTTTGAAGGGACAAACCGCTATTTTGATTTGACCTCTTTTTTGAACGTGGTACGTGAAAGCGCGGCGTATTAAATTAATAGGATGAACAATAAAAAGCTTTTACTCATTAACCCGGTATCCTCCCTTAGGAAAGGATTCACTTTGAGCCAGGATGCCATGTACCCGCCGTTGGCACTGGGGATATTGGCAGCTTTGACGCCCGATGATTGGAATATTGAAATATTTGATGAAAACTTTGAAACCTTTGATAAACTTATTGATGCCGACCTGGTGGCGCTGACCTCTTTTACCTCGTCGGCCTATCGCGCCTACGAAATTGCTTCGGTTTACAAAAAGGCCGGTATTCCCGTGGTGATGGGTGGCATTCACGCCAGCATGGTGCCGAAAGAGGCTAGTGAATATGTTGATGTGGTGGGGGTAGGCGAAGCCGAGAGCTACTGGGAAAGTATTATCAGTGATTTTGAAACGGGGCAGCTGAAACCGTTTTATTATGGTGATCGCCTTTCGATGGATAAAATGCCCTTTGCCCGGCACGACCTGTTTCATAAAAATTACACCATCGATAGCATTCAAACCACACGAGGTTGCCCGTTTAGTTGCAGCTTTTGTACGGTTACTGCTTTCAACGGCTCTTCATACAGGATGCGCCCGGTGGAGGATGTGCTGGATGAAATAGAGATGGTTACCACGGACAGGATCTTTTTTATTGATGATAACCTGGTGGGCTACTCTAAAAAATCGAAAGCCCATGCCAAGGCTATTTTGCAGGGCATGATCGATCGGGGTATTAAAAAAGAGTGGTGGACGCAATGCTCGCTAAACGTGGCTGATGATGAGGAGGTGCTTGAGCTGTTTGCCAAGAGTGGCTGTCGCATGATTTTTATCGGCATTGAAGCCGAAACGGCCGAGGGACTTCAGGATACCAATAAAAAACTCAACGCCCGGATGGGTTTTGATAAATATACCGAGGCGTTTAACAAGATTCATAAACATGGCATGTCGGTGTTGGGGTCGTTTATTTTTGGTCTTGACAGCGACAGCGTGGAGTCGCTTCATAATCGGAAGCGATATATTATTGATAATGCCATCGACAGCTACCAAACCGGAATTTTAACGCCGCTCCCGGGTACCAAAATGTACCGTGAGTTTGAGGAGCAGGACAGAATCATCAAAAAAGATTATCCGAAGGACTGGCAATATTACAGCATTGAAGATGTGGTGATGAAGCCGGCCCGGATGGATGCCGAAACCCTGAAAAATACCATGAAGGATGTGTGGATGGAGTTGTACGATAAAAAAACGGTGTATCGTAAATTCATGAGAACCCTGAAAGAAACCAAAAATGTAAAAACCTCTTCGTGGGCGCTTACCACCAATCTGGTGTATCGGGCCATGGTAGGGGAGGTTTTTGGCTTCGAGACCTTTTCGATCGAAGATATACTTGGAAAAAATTTCCCTTCCAAATAGGTTGCTTATTTTTGTAAGCATTCATTAAAAACTAAGTAGAATTACTTACCCCGGCAGGGGTAAAATCTTATAGCCCGTCCCGATAGCTATCGGGATTAACCCCGGGTAATAAAAAAGTACAATTTGTTTTGGCGCCTGCCCCCGCCCGAACGATGTTCAGTCGGGCGGGCGTACCAAACGGTACCTGCCCGAATGGGGTCCGGCGGGCGTTCGGGCGGGGGATTTTTGCCCACTGCCCTGAGCCTGTCGAAGGGGCGGAAGCAAAAATCATGACAAAACAAGAAATAGGCAAGGTTGCCTTAAATATGGTCGTGATACTTTTCACCAATCCTTGGTTAATAACAAACTTTTTTCCTTAAGAATGCTGTTTTTTATGTGCCTATTTTTAACAAAATAAGCAACCTCAATTATGGCAGCAAAACTATCGGCAAAGGCAGAAAAGATTTTCGTACTCGATACTTCGGTAATCCTGTACAATCACAACGCTATTTTAAGTTTTGAAGAAAACGACGTGGCCATTCCCATCACCGTGCTCGAAGAGCTGGATAGTTTTAAAAAGGGAAACGACACGAAAAACTTTGAAGCGCGCGAGTTCATCAGGTTCATGGATAAAATTTCCGGTAAAACCGCCATGACCAACTGGCGCAGGATTAACGGGCCTGATAAAGGACGTTTTCGTGTGGTGATGAACGAAAAGAGTAAAAAGGATGCCCGCCAGGTTTTTGGCGACAACAAACCGGATCATCGAATATTGAATGCCGCCCTTAAACTGCGGGAAGATCATCCCGAGAAAAAGGTTATCCTGGTGAGCAAGGATATTAACCTGCGTCTTAAAGCCAAAGCGCTTAACCTGAATGCCGAAGATTTTGAAACCGGAAAAATTCAGAATATTGATGAGCTATACACGGGTAAAAGTTTGCTTGAAGGAGTAAAACCCGAGGTAATCGATAAACTGTACACAGAAGGTTTTTGCTCGATAGATGAGTTGAATATTGAAGAACCTAGTCCCAACCATTATTTTATATTGAAAAGTGAGAATGCCTCGGCACTTGCTTTTTATAATCCTGTTACCAAGCGCATAGAGCGAGTGGGCAAACAGCCGGTGTCGCGTATTATGCCACGCAATGCCGAGCAGGTTTTTGCATTGCATGCTTTGTTAAATCCCGAGGTAAAACTGGTAACCCTGCAAGGGGTAGCGGGAACCGGAAAAACCCTGTTGGCTTTGGCTGGTGCCTGGGAGCAGCGCAGGAATTTCAAACAGATTTATCTTTCACGACCCATCGTGCCGTTAAGTAATAAAGATATTGGCTACCTGCCCGGTGATATTACTTCTAAAATAAACCCTTACATGGAACCGCTGTGGGATAACCTGAAATTTATTCAAAACCAGTATGGCGAGATGGATAAGGAGTACAAACGGATTTCCGATGCCATCGAAAGCGAAAAATTACTCATCACACCTCTTACTTATATTCGCGGGCGCAGCATCTCTAACATCTTTTTTATTGTGGATGAAGCGCAAAACCTCACTCCGCACGAAGTAAAAACCATCATCACCCGTGCCGGCGAAAACACCAAAATTGTTTTTACCGGCGACATCTATCAAATAGACACCCCTTATCTTGATTCACAATCCAACGGGCTGTCGGTGTTGATTGACAGAATTCATCAACAGGGAATCTATGCGCATGTTCAATTGGAAAAGGGAGAGCGTTCGGAACTGGCAAACCTGGCCAACGAGTTGTTATAATCAGATTCTCAAAAACTCCTGCTAGCACCAATACTACTTGTGGGCTGCTTCAATTCTTTTAATGCCCTGTTTGGCTTTATCTTTAATACTGGTTTCGTACTCGTCAAAGTCCAGGCTTCGGCATAATTGATAGTATTTTAATGCCATGGGAAAATTTTGTTCCATTTCAAAAATATTGCCCAGCTGCAAAGCCGCGTTACCGGCAAAATAGCGCGTGGAGGTTTTGCCCTTTTCAATGGTTTTGGTGTAGTAATTTTTGGCGCTTTTAACATGATGGCTCTTTTGTTCAATGCGTCCCAGGCGGTACAGCCTCTCCAGTTTGTCTTCACTGGTAAAGCGAGAGCTGTCGGTATTTTTCAGCACTTGCCCGGCTTCGGCATTGTACCCGCCATCAAAAAGCAGTCGGGCTTTTATCAGCGTAACATTGGGTATTTTTGAAAGCTGTGCTTCCTTTTGGGCTTCTTTGTCGGCATCTACATCCGTTGTGCCTGTCTGCAAAACTTTTTTCATCGAAACAGAATAACCGGAAGTGTCACCCTGTATTAAATAGCACCAGGAGGTTTTTCGCCAGGCATCTTTTATGAAATTGACACCGGGAAAATGGGTCGCGAAATAACGGTAATCATCTGATGCCTCGGAATCTAAT
>JANTGU010000057.1 GCA_024762735.1 Bacteroidales bacterium
CTGCTCAAGGTCTGACGAGATACCTTCAACACGATACCCGTTTCCACGTAATCCACGTACAATATCGTTTACCTTTTTTTTGGTAGAGCTAAAAATCAAAATGCTTTTGGCATCAGGTTTTTCGGCGACAAGCTTTTTTATCAACGGTGTTTTTTGTGCTTCGTAAGTTAGGAAAGCCTCTTGCAAAACACCTTCTGCCGGTTTGGAAAGACCAATGGTTATTTCAACGGGATGCTTGAGCGCTTTGGCTGCCAGGGTTTTTATTCGAGGTGGCATGGTGGCGCTAAACATGAGTGTTTGTCGGTTTTTGGGAAGAAAGGAGATGATTTTTTGAATGTCATCGTAAAAGCCCATGTCCAACATGCGGTCGGCCTCGTCAAGAATCAGGTATTTCAGGTCTTCAAACTTTACATATCCCATGTTTAAGTGAGAGATAAGCTTGCCGGGCGTGGCCACTACGATTTCGGATCCGCTGGTGAGAGCTCGCTTTTGTTGCTCCCACTCCGAGCCGGTGCCACCACCATAAATAGCAATAGACTGGGCATTGGTAAAGTAGGAAAACCCTTGTATCTGTTGGTCTATCTGCAGGGCAAGCTCACGGGTAGGCACTATAACCAAAACCATGGTTTTGTGTTGAACATTTTCCTGCAACAAGGCATTGAGCACCGGTAAAATAAAGGCAGCAGTTTTTCCTGTCCCTGTTTGCGCACAGGCAATCAGGTCTTTTTTGTCCAGGATAGCAGGAATGGCTTGCTCCTGGATGGGAGTAGCCTCTTCAAAACCCATGTAGGAGATTGCCTCCAACAGTGTTTCGGATAAATTAAGTTCTTTAAAATTCATTTTGGAAAACAGTGATAATAAACAATAGAATTTTGCAAAGTTAACAAACTAATGATACAAGGGAAGGGTGATGACCCGGTTTCGGGTATTCGCGATTACACATCAAAATATTGCTTTTTAAAGGTGCAAACTGTTGATGGAAGAAAAAAATTTGTGATATTAGCACCATTAATCAACAAAACCCATTTGTCATGCCTGCACAATCTGCCGTAGAAGCGTTGCAGCACCTGCGCGACCCTAACACTTTTCAGTGGTATGTAATTCCCATTTTTGCTTTCGTGGTTTATGTTTACGCCGTGGAGGTGGAACGAAAAAACTGGAATCTGGTTTTAGCGGGACTGGCCTTTTGGGGCATGGACTGGTTTAACGAAATTTGGAATTCGCTGGTGTTTCATTTTACGCAGTTTGCTCCTGTTTGGGGTGCCCCGGGCAAATCGGCCTACGAAATTTTAATCGGGTTAAACATCGAAATTAGCTTTATGTTTGCCATTGCAGGCATCGCTTTTGCCAAAATGCTGCCCAAGGATAAAAAGATGAAAATTCTAGGTATCAATAACCGGTGGTTTTTTGCTATTGTCAACTCCATTTTTTGCGTGGTGGTTGAAATATTGCTCAATGCCGTGGGTGCCTTAACCTGGGAGTACGAATGGTGGAATGCCGGGGCACCTTATCTTATTGTGCTGTTTGGCTACCTTACCTTTTTTATCGTTTCGTATTGGGTTTTCGACATGAAAACCATCAAAAAGAAGATAACTACACTGGGTGTTATTTACGGGGTTGACATCGTGCTCATTGTTGTTTTCGGATTTATTTTAGGGTGGTTGTAGCTGACAATAGAGATTTCTGAACATATCGCCATACATTCTTTTTCGTTTCGTTTGAGCAGTCGGGTTTGAAACCTTGGTGATTTCTCTTCGCCCGCCTGTTTCAATCAGCAGGGAAAATCCGCCTTTCACAATTCCGTATAGATAACCTAACCTGAATAATTCACAATTTTGTCTGAATACTCATTTTTAGGCTTTAGCCATTTATCATATAAAAATTAATGGCTAAAGCCTTCGGGATAGTGATATTAGTAACCCTGCCCTAAAGGACAGAGCAAAGGGATTAAACATTAATGAATTCAGGCTAAGTATTCAAAAAAAAAGACCGTGCTAATGCACGGCCTTTCTAAATTATCTCGAAAAGGTTGTTATTTTAAAGCGTTTAACACTTCCTCGTAATTGGGTTCGTCAACAATTTCGGGCACTTGCTGGGTGTACATTACTTTTCCTTCTTCATCAACAATCACCACGGCTCTTGATTCGAGAGCAGCCAACGGGCCGTCTACTATTTCAACCTGGTAAGCTTTTCCAAAACTTCCGTCACGAAAATCGGAGAGCGTAATAACGTTGTCCAGTCCTTCAGCCCCACAAAAACGGGCTTGTGCAAAAGGCAAATCTTTCGATATACAAAGAACAACGGTGTTGTCCAGGTTTGATGCTTCAGCGTTAAAACGACGTACCGAAGCCGCGCAGGTGGCGGTATCAAGACTTGGGAAAATATTCAGGACTACTTTTTTTCCTTTGTAATCGGAGAGTTTTGCTTCACTTAAATCAGTTTTAACGAGCTTAAATTCAGGTGCCACGCTACCTGATTCCGGTAGGCTTCCCAATGTATGAATCGGGTTTCCTTTTAATGTAATTTCTGCCATATCTGTTGTTTTAAATTTGAGCATCAAAAATAATATTATTCTGCCCGAAGCAAACCCACAGGGTTAAGGTTTAGGTTAATTTAACAGTTTGTTGAAATGACAGCCATTAAGGAAGAATTTGCCGTTCCAGCGACTGGTTAATGTGCTTGTGAACTATTTTGAGTTTTTTGTAATCTTCAAGGAGTTTGGTAACTGTTTCTTCGTCGGCAGGCTCCTTTAGTTGATTTTCGATGTTTTTAAGCATGCGGCTGATGTGTTTTTCTTTTAATGCCAGCAGGGTAGTTTTTGTTAGCAGCTGCAGCTGGTCTTCCTCGGTTTTTACAAAAATTTTATTTTTTTCCCAGTTAAGGCTCAGCTCGTAAGGGGTCGAAATTAATTCGATGGCCTTGTCGGCAATTTCCTGGTCGGGATGGTTGACAAAAAAGCTGGTTCGGGGTATTTCTCCTTTTTGTACGGATTCGGTGTAAATGTTAAATATCTTTAGCAATGATTCATCATGAAGGGTTATCTCGTTGTCCAACAAATCGTTGACAACGTAGTCGGCAATGTTGTACTGTACCGGCTCTTCTTCAGGGACAGTTTCGGCAAACGACCTGTCGCCATAGGCAAGCAATAGCCTGATGACTGCCTGCTCCTGGTATTTTGAGTCGAGCTTATCGAATTCTTTAATGGCTTCTTCCCGGGTGGGAATTTCCTCAGCGGGAACCTCCTGTTCGGTGGCTCTGATTTTTTTCCGGTATTTATTACGCAGCAGCTTGTTTAGCTCGTTTACCAACGTCTGCTCGGGGACATCCATGATGGTGGAGCACTCTTGTACGTACACCGTGCGGTTTATCTGGTCGGGAATGTAGGAGATGGTTTCCACCATGTCTCTGATGAGCGCAGCACGGGCAGCCGGATCCCCGGTAGTATCTTCCAGCAGAAGTTTAGCTTTAAAGGAGATGAAATCGGAAGACTGACCGGCAATAAAATCTTCAACTTCAGAGGTGGAATGGGCACGAACAAACGAGTCGGGATCATCCCCTTCGGGGAAAAGAACAATTTTAACATTGAGCCCTTGTTCAAGGATAAGGTTGATGCCGCGGAACGAAGCTTTGATACCGGCAGGGTCGCCATCGTACAAAATGGTAATGTTGGGTGTAAACCGTTTTATTAGCTTGATTTGATCCACGGTAAGCGAAGTACCCGAAGAGGCTACCACGTTTTCGATGCCCGCCTGATGCATGGAGATAACATCAGTATAGCCTTCCACCAGGTAGCATTGGTTATTTTTTAAAATGGCGTTACGGGCAAAATAGATGCCGTACAGCGTTTTGCTTTTGTCGTAGATTTCTGACTGGGGCGAGTTTACATATTTGGCAGTCGATTTGTCTTTGCTCAAAATGCGCCCCCCAAAACCAATCACTTTTCCCGTTAGATTGTGGATGGGGAACATGACCCTGCCCCTGAAGCGATCCATCATTTTATCACCCTTATCAATGGTGATGCCGGTTTTAAAGAGCACCTCTTTTTTAAAACCGTTTTCCAACGCGTGGCGAGAGTAATCGTCCCATTTATCGAGGGCATATCCCAGTTGGAATTTTTTGATGGTCACTTCTAAAAACTCGCGTTCTTTAAAGTAGGTAAGGCCGATGGCTTTCCCTTCGTCGGTGTTAAAGAGGTTTTCCTGAAAATAGTTATTGATAAAGGTGTTGAGGGTAAAGAGGCTTTCGCGTTCATCGATTTGCTGTTGCATTTCGGGGGTCATGGCCTCTTCTTCGATTTCGATGTTGTATTTTTTGGCCAGGAACCTGAGTGCCTCGGGATAGGAGTAGTGCTCGTGTTCCATGACGAAGTTGACCGCGTTGCCCGCTTTGCCACAACCAAAACATTTATAAATCCCCTTGGCCGGAGAAACCACGAACGAAGGTGTTTTTTCGTTGTGAAAAGGACATAATCCCAGGTAGTTGACCCCGCGTTTTTTAAGGCTCACAAAGTCGCCAACCACCTCTTCCACGTGGGCGGTTTCAACAATTTTTTGTATGGTTTCGGGTTTAATCAATGTTGTTTGGTTTAGGATGCGAAGGTAGGGAAAATTGTGATAGTCATCCTCCAACTTTACGATAGTCATCCTCCGATTTAGTGATAGTCATCCTCCGACTCAAAGTCGGGGGATGACTCAGAAAGTCAGGGGATGACCCCATAAAAAAATAAGGCGACCCGAAAGCCGCCTTAAACCAACAATTATGAAAACCCTTTTAACAAAACGCAGTTATGATAGTAATTTACCTTACCGCTTTTTTGCTGATACAAAAGTAGGACAAGCAAGCAGAGAGAGATGTTAAGGGGTTATAACAAGTGTTAAGAAATGTTAAGTTATTGAATTTCAGGTGGTCGTTGGTATTGATGAATTACTACATTTGCTCAGTGAAAAATTGGCAGACAGCAATATTAATAGGGGTGGTTACTTTTGCCACTATCGGGCTGATGGTGATTCAGGTTTTTTGGATACGTGATGCCGCCAAGGTGAAGTATTCCAACTTTATTCGTGATGTAAACGAAGCCATGACCCATGTGGTTAATTATGTTGATCACCAGAAAATTCGTCATGATTTACTGAACCAGCAACAGGTTTATTCCAACAACCAAAAAGCTTTTAATACGTACGATTCCTTAAATAAGGTACTGTTTTACGATTTGCAAAAGGTGAGTACCGAGCGCGATTTTAGCAAGCTGATGCGGCGCGTACGTAAAACACAGTCGCAGTTGCAGGATATAATTTTTGACTACCAAACCGGAAAAACCGAAAATCATTTTCTATTTGATGCGAACACGATTGACTCGCTGATTGCAGTTAATCTAAAAGAAAAAGGTATTAAAACCGCCTATGAATTTGGTGTTTACGATCCGTTTACTAACCGAATGTTGTTGCAAAAAACAGGAAGGTATCCCCAGGAGCTGTTAACCGAGAGTTTTGCCTATGACCTGGCAGTTTCGCCGGGGACGTTTTATGTGCCCGAGAAACTGCTTATCTATTTTCCCAACGAGCAGCAGTTTATCATCAGGCAAATATGGCGGTTGTTGTCGGTTTCAATCGTGTTGTTTTTAATTATCATTGTTTCGTTTTACATGACCATCCAAACCATTTTCAGACAAAAGAAATTGTCGGAGATGAAAAACGATTTAATCAACAACATGACGCACGAGTTTAAAACGCCCATTTCGACGATCGCGTTAGCCTGCGAAGCGCTGCGTGACCGCGACATTCAGAAGTCGGAGGATATGTATAATAGTTACATCAGCGTGATTAGTGAAGAGAATAAGCGGCTGGGAGGCATGGCCGAACAGATATTACAGCAGGCGGTTTTTTCGCAGGGTAAGATGAAATTGAAGAAAGAGGTGTTAGACATGCATCAGATTGTTGAAGATGCAGTTAACCGAAAACAGTTGGAAGTACAGGCGAAAGAGGGAAGCATTACGATTTCGGAAAAGGCGTCTGAAAGTATGGTAACGGGAGACAAAACTCACCTTACCAATACCCTGATAAATTTGCTGGATAACGCCATTAAATACACGCTCGATACGCCAAAAATAGTAGTCAATACCATTAACAAAAGGGATAGAATTCTGATCAGAGTATCGGACAATGGTATCGGGATTAGCAAGTCGAATCAAAAGAAAATATTTGAAAAATTATACAGGGTACACACCGGGAACGTGCACGATTTCAAGGGCTTTGGCCTGGGTCTTAACTATGTTAAGGTAATTTTGGAGTTGCATGGCGGATCGGTTTCGGTGGATTCGGAACCGGGTAAGGGATCGACCTTTACCATTAGTTTGCCCGTTGAAAAAATTAAAAACGAATAGCTATGGAAAAACAGGTAAAAGTTTTATTGGCCGAGGATGACAAAAATTTAGGCAACATCCTGAAATCGTATTTGGATGCCAAAGGGTTTCCCACGGTGCTGAAAGCCAATGGCAAAGAGGCCTTGAATGAGTTTAAACACGAGGATTTTGATTTTTGTATTCTGGATGTGATGATGCCCATCATGGATGGCTTCACGCTTGCCAAAGAGATAAGGAAACTGGACAAGAAAGTTCCTTTTCTGTTTTTAACGGCTAAAAACATGCAAGAGGATAAGATTGCGGGCTTTGAAGTGGGTGCCGACGACTACCTGACCAAACCTTTCAGTATGGAAGAGTTGCTCATGCGTATCAAGGCCATTTTGAGAAGAACGCAGGCCGCAGACAAGAAAAACAGTAGCAACATTTACAAATTCGGGAAATACACCTTTGATTACAATCGTCAGTTGCTGATGATTAACAAAGAGCAGCATAAACTCACCTCCAAAGAGGCAGAACTGTTGCGCCTGCTGTGCGAAAACATCAACGATGTGCTGGATCGCTCGGTAGCCTTAAATAAGATTTGGTTTGATGACAGCTATTTTAATGCCCGCTCGATGGATGTTTATATTACCAAACTGCGTAAATACCTGAAGGAAGATCCGAAAGTTGAACTGATTAACGTGCACGGCGTTGGGTTTAAACTGGTGGTGAGCTAGAGAAGTGCTGCGCTACGCTTGCCCGTAATTTGCTCGCCGGGAGGCTCGCGTTGTTCGACCTCCTTCGTCGGTCGTAATTGAAGCTTCACTTCGTTCGTGTATTTTTTGCTTTTTTCGGAAAGCAGCATTAATAAAGCATCCCGAACAGCATATTAAAATGCTTCTATAAAAAGCAAAAAGTTATTAAATGTGCTTTGGACAATAGCAAAAGGGGTTAAAAAAAGCCCGCCGGAAATTCCGGCGGGCTTTTTTAAGCATTTAAGTAACCTGCGAATTAGAATAATTTCATGTCATCGTAAACTTTCATAACATCTTTCACATGATTGGCCGATGTTCTGAGGTCTTTCATCTCTTCTTCGTTGAGTTCGATTTCGATGATCTCTTCAACACCTCCGCGACCCAGTTTAACGGGAGCACCGAGGTAAACACCCTCTTCGCCCCATTGTCCGTCTAATTTAACACAGCAAGGGAAAACATGATGCTGATTGTTAACCACCGATTCCACCATCTGTGCAGCAGCAGAGCCCGGAGCATACCAGGCCGAAGTACCCAGCAGGTTCACAATTTCGCCACCTCCTTTTTTGGTGCGCTCGATTATGGCATCCAGACGATCTTTAGGAATTAACTCGGTAACAGGAATTCCCGATACGGTTGTATAGCGTGGCAACGGAACCATGGTATCGCCATGACCACCCATCAGCAATGCATTGATATCGCGGGGAGAAACACCCAACTCGGTAGCAATGAAAGCACGGTAACGAGCGGTATCCAGTACACCGGCTTGTCCGAAAACTTTGTTGGCAGGTAACCCGGAAGCCATGTGAGCTGCATAGGTCATTACATCCAAAGGATTGGAAACAATAATGATAACAGCATCCGGCGAATGTTGCATTACGTTATCGGTAACCGACTTAACAATTTTGGCGTTGGTTGAAATAAGGTCATCGCGCGACATACCGGGTTTACGGGGCAAACCGGAGGTAATAACTACCACTTCTGAACCTTCGGTAGGGGCGTAATCGTTGGTAGAACCGGTAACACGGGTATCGAAACCGATAATGGGCGATGTTTCCCAAATATCGAGGGCTTTACCTTCGGCCAAACCTTCTTTAATATCAACCAAAACTACTTCATCAAGGAAATTTTTACGGGCAAGTACATCGGCACAAGTGGCACCAACGTTTCCTGCTCCAATAACTGATACTTTTTTCATTGTACTATTTTTTAGAACGTTAATTTAAATTCAATACTCAACAGAGCCTCCAAAAGTACTTAAAATTTGTGCTTTATATTTATAAAAAAATCTAAATAACTGGTTTTTAAATAATTTAAATAAGGTCTAAATTGTCAAGCGTTCACAAAGGGACTGGTTTTGATTGGAGTCAAATTGTTTATACCTTTGCTTGAACTACACACAATGTTCTTCAGCACAATAAAATGAATGTTATGAAACGTCTTGCTTTCCTTCCTGTAATAATTGTGTTTCTGTTAATTGTTAACGCGGGTAGGGCGCAAAATGACGGGTTTTTACTGGATTCGGTGCGCGAAACCATCGCGGTGGGCGGCGGACCCTATACCAATATCAGAAGACATTATTACTACAACCTGTACAACCAGCTTAAATTTGACGATGTAATGACCAACAAAAACGGTTTTCCCGATACGGCCGACTGGCGTTGCACCCAACAAAATTATCATGTTTACGATGCCCAACACCGGATTGTAAAAGATTCGCTTAACGCACGCACGGTCAACGAATCCAACTGGTCGGACATTTATAAAAGAGACTATTTTTACAGTGACACCGTGAACAGTCAAACCACTTTTTCGTGGGATTTTACCACCGGAAGCTGGAATCACGGTAACGTACGATATATTGACACGCTGTTTCCTCCGGGGATATTTGAAACTTCGCATCTCAGGCAATACTGGTTCGACCAAACCGGGCAATGGGAAAACGACCGCTGGGATGATACTCTGTTTTTTTCGGATGGTTTAACCGATAAAATAAGAGTAACCCTTTGGGTGATTGGCGACCCAACTATGCATGTAAGCGACTCCACCCTGTACGACTACACATATTACCCCGATACCCTGTTCACGTATCAGTACGAAATGGAAAACGGCTATTACTTTCTGCGCAAAATATATTATTCTGATGACTCTCTACAGAAATATAAATTCAAATACCGCGTCATGCTTGACGGCACTATCGACACGCTTGGAAGAACTATTTGGTATTACGATGGCCAGCAACACCTGATTAAATACGAATCGGCCTTATGGCATCCCGATTTACACGACTGGCTGATTACCACGACCATCATTTATCAGTACAACGACAAGGGCTTGTTGGTACAGATGGATCAGTACAGCGGCGATCATCAACAAACCCAATACAGTTATAACGATGATGATTTGTTGTGGAAAAAGGAGTATTATCCAATGGCCGGCGACCCAAGCTATTACTTTACTTATTATTACTATTACACCTACACGTATGTTGGCACTCACGATAAAAGTTCAAAACAATGTCAAAAGATAGTGCTTTACCCCAATCCGGTCGAAGACTTAATCTATTTTAACGAATTGCGATTTAAAGAAAAATTTTATCGCATTGTTGATGTAACAGGAAGAATGATACAAAATGGCATGCTTTCAAAAGATGAGCAGCACCTCAACGTTGCAACCCTGACTCCCGGAAACTATATCATTACCTTTTTTGCTGATAACAAAGCATAAAGGGGGAAATTTATTAAGTATTAATGGCT
>JANTGU010000058.1 GCA_024762735.1 Bacteroidales bacterium
CCATGAAAATTACATGATTAAAGGAGGGTTGGCTCTTTCAAAAAGTGTGAAAAAGTTGGGGGAATAAACCATTCCGGCGAAATATGCGTCATCCTAAAGGAGGAACGACTGTGGGATCTGTTAAGTATCGTCCTGCCCCTGCTGCAAGAAAAACTGTTGCGGAAGGGTGCCATTGAGGCTTAGGAGACCCTTCGACTATCGCTCAGGGTGACGGCACCTTTTGCTGAAACAAACCATTGAGGCTGGAGAATTATTCAAAAACACCATTGGTTTTTAGATGTTTTTTTCCAAAACACTATTGGATTTTAGTTGTTGTACATCCAAAACACTATTGGATTTTAGTTGTTGTACATCCAAAACACTATTAGATTTTGGAAAATTAGTAACCCCTACTCCTCAACTTTAATCGTTTCTCCCTGTGAATGAGCCGCAAATTCCGGTGCGTAAAGACACTGGATAGTAGCCAATCCCACCGGGAAAACACCTTGCTGGGTTAAATGAACAGGGTATTCCAACACATAGGTTCCCTTGTTCAGGTAACGGAAAAAGAAACCGGTGGAAGCATCTTTGTTGTTGCGATAAAATCCCAGTCCTCCTTTATAGGTATAACCCGACAACTGCTGCGTAACCTCCATGCCTGTGGCGCGAACATCTTTGAGTTGCACAAATTCCATGTCGCGGTCGGTACGAATAATTAACCGAACAACTATTTTGTCACCGACTTTTAATTTCTTTCCTGCTGCTGCTTCCAGCACAGGGCCGTTGTCGGTTAAGGTTTCAACATAAAGATTCTTTTCGACATTTAACGGTGACCTGGAAGCGGTAACCTTATCAATGTTCTCAAAATATTGCCAGTAGGCTGCTCCCCACGTAATGTGGCCGTTGGGGTTACTCACCTCGATGTTGCCCATGGAGGATTGCACCTCGCAACCCGGCCACGACTTTTTAAAATAGCCGGTTCCGGCTTCCTGTTGATTGTTATCCATGTTCAACGATTTACCACCCAGTTTGATGGAAACAGGTTTCGATTCGGCCAACAACGAGCTGTTGCCCGTCATCAACAGTGCTGAAACCGCTTCTGCCGTAGCCGATGAAGTAGGCCATCGTTGGGTCTGCTTTTGCTTTAAAAGCCAAACTTTCATCTTGTCGATGTTTTGCGGATTGTAGTTCAAGCGGCTGAATGCCTCAATGATCATGGCCTGGGTTTCCACCGGTGCCTGATACCAGGACCATCCCCGTTCGGCACGCCAGTACATGCCCATTTCATCGCTATACAACGAGCGCTCCTCCAACGACCGCAAAATGGCTTCGGCTTCGTTTCGGTAACTGTTTTCAAACATCACCACGGCAATCATGGCCTGCAGGTAATTGTTTTCCTTTAACCAGTACGTTTTAGCCTGATCGAGATAGTAGTCAAAAACCTTTTTCGTCTTTTTGTTCAGCGGAAACCGGTTTTTCAACAGCGTGCGTGCATAGAGGTATTGGATTTGAAAACTGCTGATATGCTGCCTATTCATTTTAACATTGGGCTGTTTCTTGAGCAGGTCGTAGTCTTTTACTACCTCTCTGTCGAGATACGAAACCGCTTTTCTCAACATGTTTTTCACCCCCGGTTCATCCACCGTGATAATGCCTTTGTCCAGCAGCTTAGCCATGCCCAGCACAATTTTCTGCGTGGTATAACGGTCGTCGCCCATACCCCGAAACCAGGGCCATGCCCCGGAACCGCGCTGAAGCTGCTGTAACCGGTTCAGCGTAACCTCCTGCTGACTTTTCAGGTTGTTTAAGTCAAACAGCAGGGCAATTCTTCGTTTCTGCTCGCCTTCGTTTTCAGCCTCCAGTACCCACGGAGTTTCTTCGAGTACAGTATTTTTGAGCTCTTGGTTTTTTTGCAGTGCCGACAAGAAAGCGTCCGGCGAGTTGATTTTCCAACTCTCGAAAACAGCTTTTATGTTGGGTGTGCTGTTGATAATCCATCCCGCCAGGGCGTTGGCAAACCAGGCACGGTAGAGGTTTGAAGCACTTTTGTAAGTGGGTTCGCTCATGTAAGGCAATGCCTGAATGGCATACCAAGCCGGGTTGGAAGTAAACTCCAGGGTATATCTGAAATTTTTCAGCGTGGAAACCGATGCCAGCTTATCCTGATTTAGCAACTTGGAAAATTGATATTTTTTATGTCCCTTGGCGTTAACGTACATGGGCATGGTTTCGGTAACCAGCACACGATTGGATAGTATCGGGATGGTACGCTCTTCGCCATCGGAAAAACTTTCGGAAGCAGCTTCGATACGATAGGCCATCAGGTTGATATCGTCAGGAATGGCTATCATCCAACTGACTTTGGCGCTTTCACCGACTTTTAATTTCAACTTTTTACCCGTGGCCATGCGAGTGAGAAACAGGTTAAGTTTTTTATTGGTAACGGGATTGAAAAAGTTAAGGTTCACCCGTACGGTTTGCTCCTTATCTGAAAAGTTGGTCACCCTGGCAGAAAAAACAAGCCGGTCGCCCTGCCGCACAAACCTCGGCGCGTTGGGCATAATCATTAGCTCTTTGTACGCTTTAAAACTTAATGTTTCTATGTCTGAGCTTAGGTCAGTAGTGTGAGCCAGCATCATCAATTTCCATTGAGTAAGGGCATCGGGCGTGGTAAAGCTAAAGATGACCGATCCCGTGGTATCAGTATGCAGTTGAGGATAGAAAAAGGCTGTTTCACGAAAATCGGTTCTGATGATTGAGGGCTGCCCCGTGGTGGTTTTTTCCAACGGTGATGGCGGTGTTTTGATTGACTGTTCGTCCATCTGAGCGTTATCCATTTCCATATCCATATCATCATCAACCACCATCATCACATCCACTTCTTCCGATTTGTGTGCGGGTGCAATTCCGGCAACTCTTCCTTGCACATAGTATTTATCATTGAAAAACCGCATGCCAAACCAGTTGATGGCCGGATAGCTGATGGTGTATTCTGTCAGGTATTCAGGTTGCTTGTTATGCAGGTTGTCAAATCCTGAAAGCTGAAATGGCTGTCCAAGCCACCCATTTCCACCATTCAATTGATGAAACAGGTCGAAATGCCATGAATGTTCTTTAATCTGATCCAGCGATTGGTCGTACATGGCGGCTAGCAGCTCGGCAGCTACCTTGTCCCCTTTATAACCACTTATTTTTACGCTCCAGGTCTCTTTTTTCCCGGGTGTAAGATGGTCACGATGGGTTTGGAGCTGTATCTTAAGCTTTTTATTGGTAAACGGAACCCTAATGCGTTGGTTCACCACCTGTCGCCTGTTGTTTTTTACCATAACCAAATTAATCCTTACCCCTCCCCTCCAGGCTTCTTTAATATTGATGGGGATAACTACTTGTTTTCTGTTGAGCTTAATCCAGCGCTTTTCGATAACGTTGTTTTTAAACGAAAGTTCATAATAGACCCGCGTATTTTTCGTGGCGGAAGCCAACATCAGGTCAACGGTTTCGCCGGGCTCGGCCACCTCTTTTGAAAGGTGCATCCAAAAATCTTTTTTCACGGCAGGGCGTTTACTTTTAGAGCTGTAAACCAGTGTTGTTACACTATCTGATACAGACTCTACCAAGGTACCATTTGCTGTAAAAACAAATTTGTAATACCCTTTTTTTAATGATTGAACCAAAGAAGCAGGCAGGGAAGTATCACCGGTCCACGAAAGGTTTTTAACCATCACCAGCTCCGCCGGCCATTGCTCTTTGTTGTTTTCATTTCTGAAAGCTATCTGCGGAAAAAATTTCTCATAGACTTCCCTGTCCATGGTAAATGTATCCGGTTCACTCCACAACCGATTGATAAAAACTTTGTCGGGTTGTTGCAGGGCATACACTTTTAATTGGCCCGAAACCGACAACGGGTTTCCCATGGTATTGGTAGCAGCCAGTTTAATTTCAGGGGACCCGTCCTTGTCGAGGTTTTCATCAGAACCGATGGCTACCCACAAAGGGCGATTGCTTACTTTTACCACCGTGTTGCCCGAATGAACCTCTCCGGTAATATCGGTTACATCGGCATAAACAGTAAATTGTGAGGCTTTGTTTACATCGTCGGGAACAGCCTTAAACGTGATGCTAAAATTTCCGTTTTCGTCCAATTTTACGTTGCCGTTGGTGATATCGATTTCTTGCGACAGCATGGGGCTATACCAGTAAAAAGGTACAGGGTAATAGTTTTGACGGGTAACCCGGTAAGTTACCGAGGCTCCCGATACCGGCGACCCGTTGTAATAGTTTGCCTTGCCCGTAATCGTGATATTGTCGTTGTATTTCCAGGAACCGGCAACCGTATCAAACTCAACCAAAAAGGATGGCCGCTTGTACTCTTCCACCGAGAAATTAACACTGCCTTTCGGCGCCCTCAGTCGCCAGTTACCGTTAAGGGTACCTGTCGGGATAACAAACGACCCGCTAAAGGACCCGAATTCGTTGGAAACAACCTCCTGTGTTGAAACCGTTTTGCCGTTGCTGTTTTTCAGGCTGACTTCAGTTTTAAAATTGTTCAATACCGTAAACCGATCGCCCTCTTTTTGTACCACGATACCCTTGTAATAAACTGTTTGCCCGGGACGATAGATGGCGCGGTCGGTAAACAAATGGATTTTGGTGGTGGGTTTAGCATCGTCCTTTCTATAATATGATAAATAGGTAGGTTCGTACAAAGTGTCGCCCTCATTAATTAGTCGTACCACAGAACCATAATTAGACCCGGAAGACATGGTTTTGGTAAAACCGTCGTTGCCGGTTACAAACGATCCGGCTTTTTTAATTTTACGATTTCCACGTTGGTAATCGAAGTAAAACAGGTCGCCCGATACTCCTGAGATCCCAACCCCGGTTTCCCGGTTTTGAACCAGTATCCCGGTTCCGTTTTCCTCCGGCTTAGTGATAAAACTCAACCTGGTAACCGTGGTAACGGTAGTCCCAACATATTCGCTTTCAACAAAACTCTTGTCCAATGAAGCATAAATAAAATAGGTTCCCAAGGGTAGCCCGTCCATTTTAATTTCGGTGGAGTGCTGCTGCAGGTCTTTAGCGTCGGGCAGATTAACTTCCCAGCTTCTGATTCCGGGTGCTGACAAATATTTCGATTTCTTTTCCCAATCTCTGATGCTGTTGTGCGCATCGAGCCACACCTCTTTTGAGTCGACTTTTACAATCTTAAACCATAAATGCGTAACATTTTTAAAGCTCACTTTGGCTAAAAAAGGCTTTCCGGGAAGTATCTGTTTTTCGGTTTCAACAGCAAACGATGGTTGTTCAAGCCGGGTTACCATGTTCCGGCAGTTGTTGGCAAAAGGAGCGTTAGGGTGAAGTTCCACGGCTTCGTTGCATAAGTCGCGTGCTTTTACCAAAGAGTATTCGGGAAGTTGCGCATTAAAAACCCGTGGCAGAATGGCTGTTTTTCCCAGCTTATAGTTTTCTGCTAGACGAAATGCTATTCTAACCGAAACATCATCGTCTTTGTATTGTTGATAGAGGTTTCCCAACAGGGTGCGCTGCACTTGTGTTTTCACGGTGAAGTGTGAAGCAATAAAATTAATTCTGCCCAATTCAAAATCGATGAAAGCAACAGGATTAGCATCCTTTAAATGCAGTTTAATAAGATGTTGATATAGGGTTAAGATGCGGTCGGCATTGGTAGTTGTGGGCAGTTTCAGCTTGACAAATTGATGGGCGGGAACCAACAGGCTGTCGGATTCTGCCACTGAAGCCCGGTCGAAATGAAAGGTTTTGTAATCGCCGGTTAAAAAATAGTTGATGGCTCGCTCGGCCAGTAAATCGTATAGAGTAGGCCGGTAATTTACCGCGCTGCTGTCGGCAAGTTTCAGGATGGCATCATACTGGTCAAGAGCAATGTTTTGTAACAACTCTTCCGGCTCCAGCGATTGTAAATAATAGCTGCTGATGGCTTTATTAAACTGCACCGCGTCCCAGGTTTCAATATCGTTGCCCGGCACGGCCAGTTGCTCGCGTTGTAAAATTTTATACCGGTTGTTGGAAAAATATTGTTGGTAAAGTTCTCCGGTCAGCGAGTAAAGAATCTGTTTTTCTGGGGAATCAGCATCCTCGATTTCCTGCTCGAAAGTGTTGATAGATTTTATCAAATAGTCCTCCTCGTGGCTGCTTACAAGGCCGGCTTTAAAAATCAGTGCTTTGATAACCTGTGGATTGTTGTGCTCTTTTTTAGCAACCGTGTATATTTCATCCACCACTTTAATGGCTGATTTAGGGAGTCCTTTTTTTTGATAATATTCTACCTTTTTCCAAAGTTTATTAAAACCATTGTCCGGGGTATAAAAGGCTGTTAATATAACAGACAGTAAGATTATCAAAGGGAGGATGGTTGATTTTTTCATCTTTATCATTTTAGTGATTAATTGCGTGAATCTGCTTTAATAAACCCATACGCTGAATGTATAGCTATGTTTTGTAAAACGAAAAAACAGGGTTTAAAGTATGGATAGAGTTTTACAATTAATGTGCCGAAAAAATAAAATGATAAGAAATCTGATTTTTTGTTAATTCAAGTTTTGTTGTTATTTCGACCACGGGGAGAAATTCCTGAGGAAGAACCACTCTCTCAGGAAATCTCCCAGTTTTGCCTCCTTCGAGACGAAAGTAGGACAAAGGAAAAATCCGGACTTATGGGTAGAAACACCCATAAATAATTGCAATAATTAAAAATGTAGTATTTTCAACCATTGTAAGAAAGCCTGTCCTTAAATATTTTTGCCCCCAAAACAAAGTGCTGCTTCAAACGCAAGTTTTCAGCACTACAAAAATCCAGGATAATGAAAATATTTAAATTTGCCTTACTTACTTTATCATTGTTGGCAACAACTATATTAACCGCTCAGGTGGCAGTAAACACATTAGGAACTGAGGCTGATGCATCAGCAATGCTAGACATAGCAAGTACATCAAAAGGATTGCTGGTACCGAGGATGAGTGCAACGCAAAGAAACGATATCCTTTCGCCAGGTGTAGGTTTAATTGTTTTTGTAACCAATGATAATACGTTTTATTATTACGATGGTAGCAACTGGAATGCTTTTTCAAGTAGTGCCAACAACAATTGGACTTTAAGTGGAGATACTTTGTATAGCGCCATGGACAGTACTCTTGTTGTTTTAAATGGAAAAATTGGCATTGGTACTAACAACCCACAAGAACTCCTTGATATAAATGGCAATATAATAGTACGTGGTCGCATTTCAGTTGATAATACCGGACAGTCTGTTTTTATTGGTGACCTGGCAGGTGCTAATGATGATTTGAGTTATAATGAGAATGTATTTGTTGGAAGTTCTTCAGGGTATAATAATACAAGCGGCGAATCGAATGTGGGCGTTGGTTTTGAAACACTCTACCTAAGTAATGGAACGGCAAATACGGCCGGCGGTTATAGGGTGCTCCACAACAACACTTCAGGTAGTTATAATACTGCCAGTGGATTTGATGCCATGTACCATAATATCGGTGGTAATGGTAATAGTGCTTACGGAACAGAAACAATGTATAGTAATACCAGTGGTACCAATAATACCAGCATCGGATATCAGGCTCAATATTTAAATACCACAGGCTCTGATAATGTTGTTTCGGGTTTTCAATCACTTTACAACAATACTACCGGAAGCGAAAATACTGCCACCGGTTATAAAGCATTGTATTCAAATAAAGCAAATACAGGCTCGCTGGCAATAGGTTATAAGGCAATGTATTATGCCGACGACCGTACAAGTGGCAGAAATACCTACAATACAGCAATAGGTAACGAAGCCCTGAGGGGAAGCACAACAGCAAGTGCTAATACGGGGCTATACAACACTGCTATAGGAAACAAGACTTTATTTTCGAATACTTCGGGGTATAAAAACTCTGCCGAGGGTTACCTGGCTTTATACTCCAATACCGAGGGAAATTACAATGTTGCAAGTGGCTCCAATGCGCTTCATGATAATACTACAGGGGATAATAATACAGCCTTAGGCTATCAGGCCTTGAGTACCAATAAAGCCAACTATGGTTCGGTGGCAGTTGGATATGGTGCCATGCAATATGCCGACGACCGTACTTCTGGACAAGGAACTTTTAATACGGCTTTGGGCTATGAGGCTCTTAGGGGAAGCACCACGGCAAGTGCCAATACAGGAACCGCAAATACCGCAGTTGGGCATAATGCACTTTTTGTAAACACAACGGGAAGCGAAAATACTGCCAATGGTTTTAGGACGCTTTACTCAAATACTACGGGGGATAAAAACGCTGCCTATGGATATGCGGCTCTATTTTCCAATACAACAGGATACAACAACACTGCCAACGGTCATTCTTCACTTTATAATAATACCAATGGATATGACAATACTGCCAATGGTGTGTCAGCATTAAGAAATAATACTACTGGTGATTATAATTCTGCCAATGGTTCCGGTGCACTCAAAAACAATGGTGACGGTAACAGAAATACTGCCAACGGATATGCAGGGCTTTATTGGAATAATGGTGGTGACGATAATACTTCCAGCGGATACAAAGCACTTTACTCTAATACAACAGGAAATCAAAATACGGCGGTTGGGAAAGAAGCTTTGTATAGCAACAAGGCCAATACAGGGTCGGTTGTTTTTGGGTTTCAGGCAATGTACTATGCCGATAATCGTACATCCGGAATAGAAACACACAATACAGCCATAGGGTATAAAGCATACCGTGGAAGTACTACCGCCAGTAACAATACAGGCATTGAAAATACAGCCATTGGCTACAAGGCTCTTTACGCAAACAGTACGGGAATGGATAATACTGCTGTTGGTAACAATTCGCTATTAAGTAATACAACTGGATACCACAACACAGCTACCGGCTCATTATCTCTCCAATCCAATACTACTGGTTATCATAATGTGGCATTTGGTTACTACTCTTTAGCAGTTAATACCAGCGGTTACCATAACACTGCCACAGGTTACAAAGCACTTAATGCAAATACCACAGGTCATGACAATGCCGCTTTTGGCTATAGTGCCCTTTTCTACAGCCAAACTGGTTATTACAATACTGCTGTAGGTAATTATGCATTTAATAATATTGGAACCTTTCATAATTCCACAGCCCTTGGTTACAATACTGATATTACTGCAAACAATCAGGTGCGTATTGGAAATGACGCCGTTAGCAGTATTGGTGGGTATGCCGGTTGGTCTAATCTTTCGGATGGGCGTTTTAAAACTGATGTGCGTGAAGATGTGCCGGGTATCGACCTTATTATGAAACTGCGTCCGGTAACTTATCATCTTGATATGGCTAAACTCTCAAAATATGATAAAACACCTGATGGTCCCGATTTAGCACAGGATGAGCAAAACAAAGCAGCAGAAACACAAATTGGCTTTATCGCTCAGGAAGTGGAGCAAGCCGCCAAAGAGTTAAACTTCGATTTCCATGCTGTTGACAAACCTGAAAATCAAGACGATAAATATGGCTTGCGTTATGCCGAATTTGTTGCGCCATTGGTTAAAGCAGTGCAGGAACAACAAAAAATGATTGAAGAACTTAGAAAAGAAATAGAAGAATTAAAAAAAGATAAATAAAGTAAAGACTCAAAAATAGTATTAACCGAAGGTAGGAAATTTGGTTCATTGTAAAGCCTCTGAAATTTTTCAGGGGCTTTTTATTTATTTTAGGCTAAATAACT
>JANTGU010000059.1 GCA_024762735.1 Bacteroidales bacterium
TGAGCTGCTGGGTTTGCCCCAATCTTTTTCAAAAGAAGAACAGGAAGCAGTGTTTGGCGGATTTTTAAACGAAGCCCACCAACGGGGAATCCGGGTCATTTTTGACGTGGCCATCAACCACACTTCCAACGAACACCCCTGGTTTCAGGAAGCAAAAAAATCGGTCGACAACCCTTTCCGTGATTACTATATCTGGAGCAAAACCGGCACCGAGTATGCCGATGCACGCATTATTTTTAAAGGGATTGAAACCTCGAACTGGGAAAAAGAGGGAGATGATTATTTCTTCCACCGCTTTTTTAACTTCCAGCCCGATTTAAACTACAAAAATCCCGAAGTACTGCTGGCCATGTCAGAAAACCTGCTCTATTGGCAAAGCATGGGGGTTGACGGTTTTAGGGCTGATGCCATTCCCTATCTTTGGAAAGAGGAGGGAACGACCTGCGAAAACCATCCCAAGACCCACACGGTGGTCAAGTTTTTCAGGGCCATACTCGATTATGTGCAGCCCGGCAGCTTGCTGTTGGCTGAAGCGTGTCAGGTGCCCAACGAGGTAGTAAAATATTTGGGTGATGGCGACGAATGTCACGCTGCCTATCATTTTCCGTTGATGCCTCAAATGTTTAAGGCGCTCTCGATGGAAAACGGTGAGCCGGTAAAAACGGTATTGAGTCCCACGGTAACCCCTTCGATACCGGAGAATGGCCAATGGTTTACTTTTTTACGCTTGCACGATGAGCTTAGCCTTGAGTTAACCTATGTTTCGGAAGAGGATAGAAAATATATTCACGACAACTATTGTATGAAACCCGAATGGGATTTTAGAGTGGGAGAAGGTATCTCTGCACGCCTTTCTGAACTGATGAAACGGGAACCTGATTCCATCGCGCTGGCTTACTCGCTGATGTTGACCTTGCTGGGTACTCCGGTGGTTTATTATGGTGATGAGTTTGGTAAGTTAAATGACGAACCCTATTATAAAGAAGCCATCAAGTTAACCGGAAAAGATGATACCCGGTTTTTGGTAAGAGGCCGCGTGGATTGGCAGGAGCTGGAGACCGCCCTGAGCGACAAAGAAAGCTATTATTCACGGGTTTATTATTTGCTCAAGCCGATGCTTAACATTCGTAAACAGCAGGTTGCCCTGGCCAGGGGAATAACACGGTTTGTCGATTTAAACAACCCGGGACTGTTGGCTTATTATCGCGAACTCGACAATAAAAAATTATTGATCATCAACAACCTGAGTTACCAGGAGCAATCGGTTTCTTTACCAGATGAAACTTCGGTAACCGGTATTCTTTTCCAAAACAACGCTACCGTAAGTAATACAAAAACCACTGTTGATCTAGAGCCAAGAGGCTTTGTATGGATGGAAATTTAATGAAAATCATGAAAACAAAAACTATTGCCCTGGTGGCTCACGACAACCGTAAACAGGATTTGATGGAGTGGGTCGAATACAACTACAAGCATCTTATTCCTCACCAACTGGTTTGCACGGGCACTACCGGAAAGTTGGTGAAAGCCACACTGGAAAAAAACCTAACGGGTAAGGAGAAAATCAATTTTGATATAACGATGTTGAAATCGGGCCCGTTGGGTGGTGACCAGCAACTGGGAGCCATGATATCGGAAGGAAAAATCGACATGGTCATTTTCTTGTGGGATCCCATGGAGCAGCAGCCGCACGACGTGGATGTTAAAGCGTTGTTAAGGATTACCGTGCTTTACAATGTTCCCACTGCCAGTAACCGGTCTACTGCAGACTATTTAATTACCTCTTCGCTATTCAACAGCAACTACAAACCGGTGCTAAAAGATTACAGCACATATATTAAGCGAGAGCTGAAGTAAAGAGTGCGGTTCAAAGTTTAAAGATTGCCGCGCTGCATGGGTGGCTTTCAAAATATTTTCTTCGCAATTAAATGTGGCAGTCGTAATGGTTTGCTCCGCATGGAAGTTACGGAGTTACTATTTTACGAGTCACGCCCCAGCGTGACGAAGTAATCTCATGGCTGCCACTCCCCATTCTCATGCGCGCACCCTTAGCCTGTCGAAGGGTGCCAAATGGAGATTCGATATCGACTTAACATAAAACGCTCATTTGCATTCATGGCTATCGCCACGACCATAGGCCATTTAAAAAGCCCATACTTAAACAAGCATGGGCTTTTTAAACTTAGTATCAAATATAACTACTCGCCTCTTTTAAACACGATGGAGGTAACGGTTACATCGTCGCCACCCATGTTAATGGTAAGGCCATAAGGACGGTCGTTACTGATGTTAATTTGAGCATCGCCGGCTTTACCGGTGAGCTGTTGCCAAATGGTAACAGCCTGATGAACGCCGGTTCCTCCGGTTGGATGACCCCAACCGATAAGACCACCGGTGGTGTTGATGGGCATTTCGCCGGTGCGACTGGTTTTGCTTGCGGCTACGTAGTCGGCACCTTCACCTTTGGCAGCCAGGCCTAATGCTTCTACCGCTAAAATTCCTGCTATGGAGAAACAGTCGTGGGTTTCAACCGTTCCCACCTGATCGATGGTGATGCCGGCATTTTCCAAGGCCTGATGTGCTGCAAACTTGATGGTTTCCAATTCGGTTAAATCGGTTGGGTCGGAAGTAATATCGCGCACCGCGTGGCCAAAACCTACCACTTCAACAGCATCTTTTTTGTCAATACCAATCCGTTTCAGGCCCTCTTCGGAGCAGATGGTAATCCCGGAAGCGGCATCCGAAACTTTAGAGCAATCTAACACGGTTAGATGATCAACAAAAAACTTTCCGTTGGGCTGCATCTTTAATGCCGTGGCATAAGGGTCAGGATTGGTATTGTGATATTCCTGCGCGGTTGGGTCGAGGCGGGCATTTTCGATGGCGTTGGCATACCAACGTGCCATCCCCTTGCGGGTGCGCTCGTAGCCATACTTTTCATAGTAGGCGCCGGCGCGGTCGCTAAACTGTCCAGGGAAAAAATAGGCATGACCTTTTTTGCGATTTTTAAACCATCCCGCCAGGGCAAGAATATCGGCACCGTAAATGGCTTTAACCGTATTTTGAACTTCAAAGCCCAGCGAAAGCACCACTTCCGATGTTTCGGCCAGCACCTGACGAATACCGGTAACCAGCGATAGGCCTCCCGAAGCACAAGCACCTTCAACCCTTACGGCAGGTTTCATGCTAAGACCTTTGTCAATCATGGGAATAAATCCGTCGAGGTGACCCTGTTTGTTAAAACGGCCGGCCATAAAGTTTCCGATTACCGACTCGTCAACATTTTTAGCTCCTCCAATTTGTTGAAGCACGCCTTGTCCTGCTTCTTTAATATAATGTTCAACACCCGGACGGGGTTTGCGTGGGTTAAACTCCTTGCGGCCGGTTCCCAACGAAACGGTGTTGTACCCGGCGGTCATATATACTTTTCTTCTTAACTTCTTCATATCTGTAATCATTTATTATTCAAAATAGTTGTTGATGGGTCCATAAGCATGGAAGAAACCGGTGAGCATAACCGTGTTAACATCGTCGGCATTGTGAGCCACGTTGTCGGCTACCAGTTTTTCGCCAATGGCTTTCGAGCGTTTTCCATAGCGAAGGGCAATGTCGGCACCCAGCGTATTGGTAGATTTCAAATCACTATAAAACTTATTGAAAACCTCCTCCTTGTTTTTCATTTTCAAGGTAGCTTTCCAGGGTGTTGCCGAATCAGGCAAGACTCCCAGCATGGCATCTGCATCGGCTTTAAACGTATCGAACGGTACGTACTCTTTTTTGTCGATATCCCAAACAGCCACTGGTTTTCCTTTTTCATATTTCAGGAAACCGTCTTTTTGAGCACCACTTGAGTACTGACCACCTTTTACTCCTTGTTCCATCATGGTATCAAGCAGGTCGCTGTGCAACTCTTCATCGTTTACAAACGGGTTCATCACGTTAAGGATAAATTGCATCACGTCAATGCCCACATAATCCATCAGCTGAAAAATGCCCATAGGACGAATCAGGTACTCCTGGGTAACCTTGTTAATCATGTAAATGGCCTGATAAAGAGGGATGCTTTTTTCGGTTGCCAGCTTTTGAGCTTCGCTGATGCCGTGCAAACCGTCGCGCATAAAATGACCGTTGCCGATAAAGCCGGCAAAGTCGTTGGAGGGAACCACAATTTTTTTCAGATTTTTGGCGTACTCGTAGGCAAAGTCGACCACTTCCTGTTGGGTATTGTCGGTTTTGATAAGCTCTACAAGACGTTGTACTGCCGGAGGATTGTAAAAATGGAATCCTATTACCTTGCCACCCAGCAACGCTTCTTCATCAATCAGGTGAATGGGTACCGAAGAGGTGTTGGTAAAGAACCAGACATCTTTTGAGGCGTGTTGCTTGATTTGGGTAAAGAGTTTAACCTTGAGCGCCCTGTTTTCGTTTACAGCTTCAAAAACGATGTTCGAGTTGTAAGCAGCTTCAACAGCGGTAACGGGTCTTACAATCTTAAGCACATCCATGATGTACTCGTCGATGATGTCGAAATTTTCAATCAGATCTTCGCGATCAGCATACATTTCGCGCAGCCAAACTGTTTTTTTCTCTGCCAGTTTACGCACCTGCACGCGGAGGTATTCCATCAATCCGGTCAATGCCTTGTCAGAAACATCGATGGCGTAAAGCACGTAGGTTTTGTCTTTGTTTTGCAGACTCAGGTCGGCCATGTGCACGGCTGTAAGCAGCAAAATACCGCTTCCCATTTTACCGGCAGCTCCCAGCACTGCAACATTTTCTAATCTTTCGTTGTATGTCATATTACTGTTTTTATTTGGGTTAATATTGATTTTTTTAGGTTACATTATATCCCACGGTTATAAACCGTGGGAGAGATGTAGAGCAAACTTCTTTTTTAAAACCTCTCTCACGGTTACAAACCGTGAGAGAAAGATTTGATGAAAATAAATCTAACTTCTCAAATCACTATTCTCTGCCTGACAGCGAGGCAGGTTCATTCTTAATGCCACTCGGGTTTTCTCTTTTCCAGGAACGCGCTCATTCCCTCTTTGCCTTCGTTATTTTCGCCAAACAGCGAACCAAAACTTTCGGCTTCCAGTTCTGAGCCTTTATCGAAATCCATGGCCAAACCCTGGCGCACCACCTGTTTTACCAGCTTAACGGCACGAGGGCCTTTGGAGGCTATATTTTTGGCTATTTTGAGTGTCTCTTCCATTAAGGTTTCCGGCTCAAACACTTTTTGAACCAAGCCGATGCGCAAGGCATCTTCAGCGCTAATCATGTCGGCAGTCATCAACAGGTAGAGTGCATCACCCTGTCCCACAAGCCGCGAAAGCCTTTGCGTGCCGGCATATCCCGGGATAAGACCCAGGTTTACTTCCGGCTGACCAAACTTTGCCTTGGTGCTGGCTGTACGGAAATCGCAAGCCATGGTAAGTTCCAGACCACCACCAAGGGCAAACCCGTTGATGGCAGCAATAACGGGGATGTTTAACTTTTCAAGACTTCTGAAAGTTGCTTGTCCTAATCTCGAAAAGGCAGCGCCTTCTTCTTTGTTTTTGTTTACCATTTCGGCAATATCGGCACCGGCCACAAAAGCTTTTCCTTCGCCCGTAATAACCAACACTTTTATGCTGTCATCGTTTTTTATGCCGGCGATGTAATCATCCATCTCTTCAAAAAAACGGGTGTTTAAGGCATTAAGGGCTTTGGGGCGGCTGATGGTAACAACGGCAATGCCATCGTTAACCTGAGGTTTTAATATTTCATATTCCATAACTAACTTTTTTAGGGATTCCAAAGTTAGAAAAAATAAGCTATGGTAAAAAAAACAGAATTTAAAATAACTTCAAAAGTGCCGCTTTTTAAGTATTTATAACACAATCTAAATTGGAAATATAAGAATAAGACAGAAGTTATTTGGAGTCAAAAATCTAAATGATTGTCATGTTGCTTAAAAAAAGAGTATTTTCGTAACCATTAATTCTTAATTATACCATGATGAAAAAGGCGTTAAAAACAATCATCACCATCCTGCTGCTGTTTGTGCTGTACATTCTGACTTCGTTATCCCCCATTTTTTATTCAACTCCAAAACCCATGAACAACAACGATATTACCATTACCGGACATCGCGGGGCGGGCAACCTGGCTCCCGAAAATACCCTGTCAGCCATTAAAGAAGGGTTGAAATATCATGTTGACCGCATCGAGGTAGATGTGCATCAAACCAAGGACGGTAAAGTGGTGATTATGCACGACAAAACCATCGACCGAACGACCAACGGGAAGGGCTTAATAAAAGATTACACCTATGACGAGCTGCTCAAGTTTGATGCCGGAAGCTGGTTTTCCGATAAGTTTAAAGGTGAAAAAATTCCACTGCTCGAAGAGGCCATGGATCTTATTGATGGCAAGGCAAAGTTTGTTATCGAACTCAAAGAGGGGGATGAATACTATCCTGAAATTGTGGAACATGTTATCGATATCATCCAAAAGCACAACGCTACCGACTGGTGTATTATTCACTCGTTTAAAACCGGTATTTTGGAACAGGCGCATCAACTGGATCCAAAAATCACGCTGCATAAACTTTTTATCGGGAAATTATCGCTGCTACCTGTTTACGTGGGTGACGGTTTTGCCCCCGAGTATTACAGCTTTGAAAAACATCCGTACATTACCGAGTATAGTCTCAACTATCAATTTGCCAACAAACGCATCATTAATGCTATTCACAAAAGAGGAAAGAAAGTCAATGTGTGGACCATTGATGACTTTGAAAAATTCCAGAAACTTAAAAACTTAGGGGTTAACGGGTTTATCACCAATTCGCCGGATATAATCAAAAGAAAATAATTCCCAAAGGTCGTTCCCTGAGTCGTCCCGAATCGACCCGAGTCGTCCCCCGACTCAAAGTCGGGGGACGACTAATTTAGTTTTTTAGAATAAGAACAAATTGGCTCTGAAGAGCAAACCAGTTGAGTAAATCAGCTTAGGTTTGTAGTTTAATTGTTATTTTTGAACAGTTAAAGCGAATCATTAATATTGAAAGATCTCCGATTGTTGTCTCGTTGCTTCGCTAATTTAACATCTAACCCGCTTATTATTTTGAATTTATTTCATTTACATATTTATTCTAATCTTAATCAAAAAAGGAGACAATTATGAGTAAAGCAAAAGTAAACACGGTGCTGGGACAAATTTCACCAGAGGAAATGGGTGTAACCCTTATGCACGAGCACATCTGTTATGGTTATCCCGGATGGGAAGGCGATCAAACCATCGCCCCGCTGAATCGCGATGCCGTTGTTAAAAATGGTGTGGAGGCCCTTTTAAAGTTAAAGGAACTTGGTGTAAAAACGTATGTTGATGCTACCGCATCCGATCAGGGCAGGCAGCCTGAAATGTACAAAGAAATCTCCGAAAAGACAGGGGTAAACATTATCTGTTCTACCGGCTATTATTACGAAGAAGAAGGTGGTTCAGCCTATTGGACTTTCCGTAGTTCGCTGGGCGACATCAGTGATGAGTTGTACGAGTTATTCCTGACAGAAGTCACCAAAGGAATTCGTGATACCGGAATTAAAGCAGGAGTGATTAAAGTCGGTTCCAGTAAAGGAGAGATTACCGAATACGAAAAGAAGATGTTTATTGCTGCTGCACGGGTACAAAAAGAAACCGGTGTACCCATTATTACTCACACAACCGAAGGTACCATGGGACCTGAACAGGCTAAATTACTTATTGAAGCAGGAGCTGACCCCAAACGCATCCAGATTGGACACATGTGCGATAGCCTGGATATGGACTATCAGGTGGAGACGTTAAAACAAGGCGTTTATGTTTCGTGGGATCGCATGGGATTACAGGGACTTGCCGGTTGCCCCATGGATGAACAACGCTATGAAGTGCTTGCCGAACTCATCAAAATGGGCTATGCCAACCAATTGATGATATCGCACGACTACATAATTACCTGGCTTGGCCGTCCTTTGTCAATTCCGGAACAAGCATTGCCTTTAATTGCCAACTGGTATCCTACCCATCTGTTTCAAAATGTTATTCCCGCTTTAAAACAAAGAGGTGTAACTGACGATCAAATCAACACGATTATTAAAACTAACCCAATGCGTCTGTTTTTGGGTGAATAATAAAAGCTTGTGAATTCAGGTGCTTAAAAAAGTGGTTTCCATGCTATAACGGAAAACCCAGTTTTAGGTGCCTGAATTTTTGTCAAGCTACTTTAAATTGTAGTCATTAATTTCAAAATATAGTATTATGAATTCGAATTTGTCTGATAAAAATAAAACAGCAGGGATGCACCCCATTCCGTTAAACGAACTAGATTTCTTAAAAGATAAGCGCATTGAATTTGACAGCATTTCCGAGATGATGCTAACCCGGGCGAACGAAATTCCAGACAAGCCCTACGTGCTTTTTTACGATGAAGTAATTACATACCAGCAGGTAAACCAGCGTGCCAACAAAGTGGCCAACTTTCTGAAATCAAAAGGAATTAGCAAGGGCGATGTGGTCTCTATTCTTATCATGAATTCCCCCGAAGTTTATTATGCCATGTTTGGTGTTCAAAAACTGGGTGCCATTGCCGGCTCCATAAACTTCATGTTAAAAGGGCCTGAAATTGCGTATCTCCTCGACGATTCCAAACCAAAAATTGTTTTCGTGGGAAGCGAATTTATGGAAGAATTTGCTAAAGGATATCAGGAGGCTACACACAAACCCGAGATTGTTGAAGTAGTGACATCTACTGAGCACAAGGTAGATTTAAATCAGGAAAAATTATCTGTAATACTCGACAGTTATCCCGATACCGAAGCTTTTGTTAAACAACAACCCGACGACCCGTTTTTACTCCTGTATTCATCGGGAACCACAGGAAAACCCAAAGGGATTCTTATTTCAAACAAAGGTCAACTCTCGGTTTGTCGCGACATGTCAAAAATTGGCATTTTTCAGGAGGGCGACGTGATGCTGCTGCTGCTTCCCATGTATCATACCAACCCCATTTGTGTATGGACTTATCCCATTGCTTTTGCCGGGCAAACAGTAAGCATTCGAAAAGCCTTCTCACCTGCGGACTTTTGGCCTTCCATCACAAAATATGGGGCTACCATCCTGATGGGTGTTCCTGCTATGTACAATTATGTTTATTATAGCATTGATTCGAGCACCATCGACCGGTCAAAGCTCAAACTTCGAATTGCTTTTTGCGGTGCTGCCCCGCTGTCAGTTGAATTGATAAACGGCTTTAGAGATAAGTTTAATGTTGAAATTATTGAAGGCTACGGCCTGACAGAAGTTACGGGTCTTTCAACCGTAAACCCGCCCCTGGGTAAAAGAAAACCCGGATCGATTGGATTGGCTATTCCGGAGCAGGAGCTTAAAATAATGGACGATGACAACAAAGAGTTACCCCAGGGTGAAAAGGGCGAAATCTGCATAAAAGGTGATGCTACCATGCTGGAATATTTTAATACACCGGAAGCCACCAAAGAGACCATCAAAGAGGGATGGTTACACACCGGTGATATTGCTTATAAGGATGATGAAGATTTTATCTACATTGTCGATCGTAAAAAAGATATGATTAACCGCGGCGGTGAAAATATTTATCCAAGGGAAGTAGAAATAGCAATCGAAGCCCTCCCCGAGGTTAAAGATGTTGCCGTAATAGGT